>NZ_JBEXHP010000020.1:0-59867 GCF_040607895.1 Micromonospora sp. NPDC005220 | reverse complement strand
CTACGCCGAGCTGGCCGGGAATCCCGGCGGTCCGGCGGCCGCCCCGGGCTCCGACGCCCCGAGAACGGGACACCGGTGATGCTGCGCCGACTCGCCCCCGCCCTGCTGACGCTGCTCGTGGTGGCGCTGGGCGTCACCGCGCTCGCCGCCCGGCCACCCCAGGGCGCCCCGCAACGCACCGCCGACTTCGTGGTGCTGGCCGGGATCGCCGGGCTGCGCTGGGAGGACGTGGATCCGCAGCGCACCCCGACGCTGTGGCGGATGGCCCAGGACGGGTCGATCGGCTCCCTGTCGGTGCGTTCCGCGCACCGGCCCACCTGCCCGGTGGACGGCTGGTTGACAGTGGGCGCGGGCAGCTTCGCCGCGTGGAACGGCAGCCGGTCGGCCGCCGGCTGCCCGACCGGGGCGGTGGCGGTGGAACAACCGGACGGCATCGGCGCGAACCTGCCCGACCAGGAGAGCGTGGTCCGGTACAACCAGCAGCGGCTGCCCTGGGGCGCCATGCCCGGCTCGTTGTCCGAGTCGGTGCGCTGCTCGGTCGCCGTGGGGCCGGGCGCGGCGGTGGCCGCCGCCCGGCCGTTCGGCCGCGTCGACCGGTACGCCTCGGGGCTGCCGGCCGACCCGCGGCAGCTGCTCGGTTCGTGTGTGCTGAGCATCGTCGACCTCGGCACTGTCGAGGGGGCCGACCCGGCGACCCGCGCCGAGCAGGCCCGCGCGGCGGACGCCGGGCTGGCCCGGGTGCTGGCGGCCCGACCACCGCGGTCGTTGGTGCTGGTCGCGGGGATCTCCGACACCGAACAGCCGTCGCGGCTGCACGTGGCGGTCGCCGACGGGCCGGGCTGGGAGCGGGGGTGGCTCACCTCGGCCAGCACCGGCCGGGACGGGTACCTGCAACTAGTCGACCTGGCGCCGACCGCTCTCGCCGCGTTGGGCCGGCCCATGCCGGAGCGACTGTTCCTCGGACGCCCGGCGATCAGCACCGGCGGCCGGCCGGCCGACCTGACCGAGGCCATCAACGCTCCGGCGAACGCCGACCGGGAGGCGGCCGCCCAGCGCTCCGTCTCCGGTGGGTTCTTCGCGCTGCTCGCCGGGGTGCAGGTGCTGCTGGCGCTCGCGATCCTGCCGCTGCTGCGCCGGGCCCGTCCGCACGCCGGCCCTACCGGCCCGACGCCCGTCTCCAAGCGGGTCGTGGCGGTGATGGAGCTGCTGCTGGTCGCCGCGGCGTTGACGGTGCCGGCGGCGCTGCTGGCCGACGCGGTGCCCTGGTGGCGCGGCCCGCACCCCGGGTGGATCTTCGCCGGGGTGACCGCGCTGCTGGTGGCCGCCGGCGCCGCCGCGGTGCGGTTCGCGCCCGGGTACGCGGGCACCCTCGGGCCGGTCGGCGCGGTGGCCGGTCTCACCACGCTGGTGGTCGGGCTGGATGTGCTCACCGGGGCCCGCCTCCAGCTCAACGGCGTGGTCGGCTACTCCGCGTTGCAGGGCGGCCGGTACGCCGGGCTGAGCACGGTGGGGCTGGGCGTGTTCCTCGCCGGCGCGTTGGTCACCGCCGGTTGGCTCGCCCAACGGGTGCACCGGGGCTGGCGGCCGGCGGTGATGGTGGCCGTGGGTGGTCTCGCCGTGGTGCTGGTCGGCAGCCCGTACCTGGGTGCCGACCCGGTCGGCGCGATCGCGCTCACCGCCGGGGTGAGCGTCGCCGCGGTGATCAGCGCCGGCGGCTGGTTGACGATCAGCCGGCTGGCCTGGGCCACCATGGCCGCGCTGGCGGTCGGCATCGGGTTCGCCGTGGTGGACCTGCGGCGCCCTCCGGCGGAGCGGGGCAGCCTGGGCCGGTTCCTCTCCGCGCTCGGTGACGGCACCGGCGGGTTCGCCGTGCACCGGTCCAGCACGGAGAACTTCGAGACGTTGGTCAACAGCCCGCTGACGGTGCTGGCGCTGGCCGGCGGGTTGCTGGTGTGGTTCGCCCTGTTGCAGCCGTGGGGTGGGCTGATGCGGCTGTTCGGCATCTACCCGGCGGTCCGGGCCGCGCTGGCCGGCACCGTGGTCGCCGCGGTCCTCGGTGGTCTGCTCGACGGCGCGGCACTGGACGTGATGGGCGCTGCCGCCGCCCTGGTGGTGCCGATGGCCGCCCTGGCGTCGCTGCGGGTGCTCGGGCACGCCGCGGACCGGACCCGCCCGGTCCCGGCCCGCTCGCGGGCCAACGGCGCCGACGACGACTCGGGGTCGGGCGGGGTCGGCCCGGTGGGTGGGGGTGACGGCCCGACCGGTGGCGGTGGGCCACTGGGCGCCGTGCACCCCCGTCCGATCAGCGGCCCGCCGGCCAGCGCACCGCCGAAGGTCACCCAGCCGGCGTCGGACGCCCCGGGCGAGCGCCGCGGGGACGCCGACGACCCGGTCGAGCCGACCGCGAGCCCGTCGACGCCGGACGCCACGCCGACGGTGCCGGTACCGCCCCGGCAGGTCTCCCGGTCATCGACGGAGGTTGCCGCGTCCTGAGCGTCGGGCCTCGTCCGGATGGCCCGGAGGTGTCGCAGCCGGGGTGCGGCCTGCGGGTACCCGCCCGGGAGGTGTTACCGTCGAGTCCCGTGGATCGCGTGATCACTTTGCTGATCAAGCACGACGGTCTGCATGACCGCGACAGACGACACGGGAGCAGGCCTTGGCCCCATCAGCACGGACGACCAGGCACATTTTCGTCACCGGGGGCGTCGCCTCCTCGCTGGGTAAGGGCCTCACCGCCTCCAGCCTCGGCAACCTGCTGACCGCGCGCGGGCTGCGCGTGGTGATGCAGAAGCTCGACCCCTACCTGAACGTCGACCCGGGGACGATGAACCCGTTCCAGCACGGTGAGGTCTTCGTCACCGAGGACGGCGCCGAGACCGACCTCGACGTCGGGCACTACGAGCGGTTCCTCGACCGGGCGCTCTCCGGCAAGGCGAACGTCACCACCGGCCAGATCTACTCCGACGTGATCGCCAAGGAGCGGCGCGGCGAGTACCTGGGCGACACCGTCCAGGTCATCCCGCACATCACCAACGAGATCAAGTCGCGGATCCTGGCGATGGCCGACCCGGACGAGGACGGCCAGCTCCCCGACGTGGTGATCACCGAGGTCGGTGGCACCGTCGGCGACATCGAGTCGTTGCCGTTCCTGGAGGCGATCCGCCAGGTCCGCCACGACCTGGGCCGCGACAACTGCTTCTACCTGCACGTCTCGCTGGTGCCGTACCTGGCGCCCTCGGGGGAGCTGAAGACCAAGCCGACCCAGCACTCGGTGGCGCAGCTGCGCAACATCGGTATCCAGCCGGACGCGATAGTGCTGCGCTGCGACCGGGAGATCCCGGTGAAGCTCAAGGAGAAGCTGTCGCTCTACTGCGACGTGGACGCCGAGGCGGTCGTCGCCTGCCCGGACGCCCCGAGCATCTACGACATCCCGAAGGTGCTGCACCGGGAGGGGCTCGACGCGTACGTGGTGCGTCGGCTCGGCCTCTCCTTCCGGGACGTGGACTGGGCCAGCTGGGACGACCTGCTGGAGCGGGTGCACCGCCCCCGGCACACGGTCACCGTCGCGGTGGTCGGCAAGTACGTCGACCTGCCCGACGCGTACCTGTCGGTGAGTGAGGCGATCCGGGCGGCGGGCTTCGGCCACCGGGCCCGGGTGCAGCTGCGCTGGGTGCCCAGCGACGAGTGCGTCACCCCCGCCGGCGCCGCCGCGGCGTTGGCCGGCGTGGACGGCGTCCTCATCCCCGGTGGCTTCGGTGTCCGCGGCATCGAGGGCAAGATCGGCACCGCCCGGTACGCCCGAGAGGCCGGCATCCCGCTGCTCGGCCTCTGCCTCGGCCTGCAGTGCATGACCATCGAGGTGGCCCGGCACCTGGCCGGCCTGGACGGCGCCAACTCGTTGGAGTTCGACGAGCAGGCGGCCCACCCGGTCATCGCCACGATGGTCGACCAGGAGGACATCGTCGCCGGCAAGGGCGATCTGGGCGGCACCATGCGGCTGGGCGCGTACCCGGCAAAGCTGACCGAGGGCTCGATCGTCGCCGAGGCGTACGGCAGCACCGAGATCAGCGAGCGGCACCGGCACCGGTACGAGGTGAACAACGCCTACCGGGACGCGCTGACCAAGGCTGGCCTGCACATCTCCGGCACCTCGCCGGACGGCCGGCTGGTGGAGTTCATCGAACTGGACCGCAGCCTGCACCCGTTCTTCGTGGCCACCCAGGCGCACCCGGAGTTGAAGAGCCGTCCGACCCGCCCGCACCCGCTGTTCGCCTCGTTCGTCAAGGCCGCGGTGGCGTACTCGCAGGCCGACCAGCTGCCAGTGGACCTGGACGCGGCGGCGGAGGCTCCGACGACGCGCAAGGCGGCCCGCAACGGCGCCGCGACGAAAGCGGCGTCCACCTCGTGAGCGAGCGCGGTGAGCGCACCAGCAGCGTCGTCGAGCGCGGCGAGGCGGCGGCGTGAGCGGGCTGGAGCACCGCTACGAGGTGCGTTCCCGGCAGGAGCGGTACCGGGGGCGGATCTTCGACGTGGTCACCGAGGAGGTGACCATGCCGGGCGGTGGGACCGGGCTGCGGGACCTGGTCCGGCACGTCGGGGCGGTGGCCGTGGTGGCACTCGACGACGCCGGTCAGGTGGTGCTGATCCGGCAGTACCGGCACCCGGTGGGGCGGCACCTGTGGGAGCTGCCGGCAGGTCTGATGGACGTCTCCGGCGAGGAGTTGCCGGCGGCGGCGCTGCGGGAGTTGGCCGAGGAGGCCGACCTCACCGCCGGGCGGGTCGACGTGCTGGTCGACCTGCACAGCTCGCCGGGGTTCACCAACGAGATCGTCCGGGTGTTCCTGGCCCGGGACCTCGGCGACGTGCCGGCCGACGAGCGGCACGAGCGCCACGACGAGGAGGCCGACCTCCAGGTCGTCCGGATCGACCTGGACGAGGCGGTCGCCATGGTCCTGGCCGGTGAGATCACCAACGCGTCCGCGGTGGCGGGGCTGCTGGCCGCGGCCCGCGCCCGGGACACCGGCTTCACGTCTCTGCGCCGGGCGGACGCGCCGCTGCCGCGCTGAGCGTCGCCGTCGGTCCAGCCGGCGAGGGAGTACGCGCAAAGGGGCCCCGCGGTCAGCCGCGGGGCCCCTTTCGCTGCCTGGTCTAGGAGTCGCGCAGCGGACGGCCCTGGGCGTCCGTGCCGCCGTTGACCAGGATGAGGATGCCGTCGATGACGCCCCAGATGGCGCCGACGCCGCAGGTCACCAGGCTCACGACGAGCTGGAGAACGGCGATCTTGGTGTGCCCGGTGTAGAACCGACCGGCGCCGAAGGTGCCGAGCAGGATGCCGAGGATGCCCGCGACGATCTTGCTCTTGTCGGAAACGCCCTGGGGGTACCCCGGCTGGGGGTACTCGGGCTGGTAAGGAGGAGTGGTCATGGGCGGACACATTAGTGATCCACTCGCCGGCTGTCCGCACCGCCGTCCGGCAGATGGGACGATAATGGTGAAACACTGTCCTGTCGGCTGAGGTGACGCTCGACCGCGAATCCCGGCGGTGTCCTGACACTTCGTCAGGACACCCGGGCACCGGATGCCACTGTGCTGGCTCGCGGCGGCATCGGGCGCGCCTAGACTGCCGCCGCGGGACCGGTGTACCGCGGTGGCAAAGGGGCCGCCGCGGCACCGAGCAGTCGGGGGAGAGCAGCCCCGAAGAGAGGTGTCTGCATCGTGAAGGTCGGAATCCCACGCGAGGTCAAGAACCACGAGTACCGCGTGGCGATCACGCCAGCGGGCGTCAACGAGTTCACCCGCAACGGCCACCAGGTCTTCGTCGAGTCCGGCGCCGGGGTTGGCTCCAGCATCACCGACGAGGAGTTCGCCGCCGCCGGCGCGAAGATCCTCGCCACCGCCGACGAGGTGTGGGAGACCGCCGAGCTGGTGCTCAAGGTCAAGGAGCCGATCGCCGAGGAGTACCACCGGATGCGCGAAGGGCAGGTGCTCTTCACCTACCTGCACCTGGCCGCCTCCAAGGAGTGCACCGACGCGCTGATCGACCGCCGGGTCACCGGCATCGCGTACGAGACCGTCGAGCTGCCCGACCGGTCGCTGCCGCTGCTCGCCCCGATGTCCGAGGTGGCCGGCCGGCTCGCCCCGCAGGTGGGCGCCTTCTACATGATGCGTACCGGTGGTGGGCGCGGGGTGCTGCCCGGCGGTGTCTCCGGCGTGTACGCCGCCAAGACCGTGGTCATCGGCGCCGGCGTCTCCGGCATGAACGCCGCCGCGATCGCGCTGGGCCTCCAGTCCGAGGTGCTGCTGCTGGACAAGAACGTGGCCCGGCTGCGGCAGGCCGACGCGATCTACCGGGGCCACCTGCAGACCGTCGCCTCCAACGCGTACGAGGTCGAGCGGGCCGTGCTCGACGCCGACCTGGTCATCGGCGCGGTGCTGGTGCCCGGCGCGAAGGCGCCGACGCTGATCTCCAACGAGCTGGTCTCCCGGATGAAGCCCGGCAGTGTCCTCGTCGACATCGCCATCGACCAGGGCGGCTGCTTCGAGGACTCGCGCCCCACCACGCACGCCGACCCGGTCTACAAGGTGCACGAGTCGATCTTCTACTGCGTCGCCAACATGCCCGGCGCGGTGCCGAACACCAGCACGTACGCGCTGACCAACGTCACCCTGCCGTACGCCCTGGAACTGGCCAACCAGGGCTGGCGTGCGGCGCTGCGCAACGACCCGGCGCTGGCGCTGGGCCTCAACACCCACGCCGGTCAGGTCACCTACGGCCCGGTCGCCGAGGCGCACGGCATGGACGTGCTCCCGCTGGCCGACGCGCTGGCCTGAACGGTGGCGGGCTGAGCAGCGACACCGACAGCGCCGGCGTGGACACACCCCCCACGCCGGCGCTGCGCCGTGCCGTCCGCGGTTACCTCGACCACCTGACCGTCGAACGTGGCCTCTCCGCGAACACGCTCGCCTCGTACCGTCGGGATCTGGACCGCTATCTCGCCACCCTGGTCGATGCCGGCGTGACCGACCTCGCGTCGGTCGGCGCCGGCCTCGTCGAGTCGCACCTGGCGCGGCTGCGCGCCGGCGACGACACGCACCCGCCCCTCGCTGTCTCCTCCGCCGCGCGCGCGGCCAGCGCGGTCCGCGGCCTGCACCGGTTCGCGCTGCGCGAGGGGCTCGCCGGCGCCGATCCGAGCCGTGACGTCCGCCCGCCCACCCCGCCCCGACGGCTGCCCCGGGCGCTACCTGTCGACGACGTGGTCCGGCTGCTGGAGACCGCCGGCCCGATCACCGCGACCGGCGACGACGCGCCCCTCGCGCTGCGCGACCGGGCGCTGCTGGAGTTTCTGTACGGCACCGGCGCGCGCATCTCCGAGGCGGTCGGCGCCGCCGTGGACGACCTCGACACCGACGACGGCACCGTGCTGCTGCGCGGCAAGGGCGGCCGGGTGCGGCTGGTGCCCATCGGCGGGTACGCCGTCGACGCCGTCCGCGCCTACCTGGTCCGGGCCCGCCCCGGGCTGGCCGCCGCCGGCCGGGGCACCCCTGCGGTGTTCCTCAACGCCCGCGGCGGCGCGCTGTCCCGCCAGGGCGCCTGGGGCATCCTGCGCCGCGCCGCCGCCGCGGCTGGGCTGCCCGTCGACGGGCCCGCCGCCGTCTCCCCGCACACCCTGCGCCACTCGTACGCCACCCACCTGCTCGACGGCGGCGCCGACGTCCGGGTGGTCCAGGAGCTGCTCGGGCACGCCTCGGTGACCACCACCCAGGTCTACACACTCGTCACCGTGGAGCGGCTGCGCGAGGTGTACGCCACCGCTCACCCCCGCGCTCAGGGCTGAACCGGTCGCGGTCGGCGCCGACACGCCGGGCCGGTGCCGAACCCCCTGCTGGTCGGTGGCGTACAGTCGGCATCGGCGCGGACCTCCTGGAGCGACACGACCGGGGTGCGCAGCGGCGCCGCGAAGGACGTCGGACGGCTCCGACGCCGGGTGGGTCGTCGGGAGGGGGCAACGAGCACATGGCTGGCAACGGTGACCGTGCCGAGACCTGGACGTCGGAGCTCCGCGAGCAGCAGGCCACGCTCGGCGCGGACCTGGGTCCTGCGGACCCGGCTGCCTACACGATGCGGAAGCCCATTCCCGAGCCGATGCCCACCGACCGGCACGGCCCCGCGCGCATCATCGCGATGGCCAACCAAAAGGGTGGCGTCGGCAAGACCACCACCACCATCAACCTGGGCGCGGCCCTCGCCGAGTACGGCCGCAAGGTGCTGCTGGTCGACTTCGACCCGCAGGGCGCCCTCTCGGTGGGGCTGGGGGTCAACCCGCACAACCTCGACCTGTCCGTCTACAACCTGCTCATGCAGGACGACGTGACCGCCGAGGACGTCCTCATCAAGACCGACGTGGCGGGCCTGCACCTGCTGCCGGCCAACATCGACCTCTCCGCCGCCGAGATCCAGCTCGTCAACGAGGTCGCCCGGGAGATGGCCCTGTCCCGGGTCCTGCGCACGGTCCGCAAGGAGTACGACTACATCCTGATCGACTGCCAGCCATCGCTCGGCCTGCTGGCGATCAACGCGCTGACCGTCGCGCACGGTGTGCTCATCCCCCTCGAATGCGAGTTCTTCAGCCTGCGCGGTGTGGCACTGCTGCTGGACACCATCGACAAGGTCCGCGAGCGGCTCAACTTCGACCTGGAGCTCGAAGGCATCCTCGCCACCATGTACGACAGCCGCACCACGCACTGCCGCCAGGTCCTCCAGCGGGTGGTGGAGGCATTCGGCGACAAGGTCTACCAGACGGTCATCACCAAGACGGTGAAGTTCCCCGAGTCCACCGTGGCCGGTGCCCCCATCACGACGATGGACCCGGCCTCCTCCGGGGCACGCAACTACCGTCAGTTGGCCCGCGAGGTGATCGCCGCCCAGTCGGAGCGGTAGCCGGAACGGTCGGTGCCCGCCTCGTGGACTACGGTCGTCCGGTGACCGCGCCACCCCTCGACCCGCCCGAGACCGCCGCTCCGGCCGTGGTCGACGGTGTGCAGCCCACCGGGTTCACGGTCCGGCTGGCCAACTTCACCGGCCCGTTCGACCTGCTGCTGCAACTGATCGGGAAGCACAAACTCGACGTCACCGAGGTGGCCCTGCACACGGTCACCGACGAGTTCATCGCCTACATCAGGGCGATGGGCGACGACTGGGACCTGGACGAGGCCAGCGAGTTCCTGCTCATCGCCGCGACCCTGCTCGATCTGAAGGCGGCCCGGCTGCTGCCCGCCGCCGAGGTGGAGGACGAGGCCGACCTCGCCCTGCTGGAGGCACGGGACCTGCTCTTCGCCCGGCTGTTGCAGTACAAGGCGTACAAGGAGGCGGCGGCGCACATCGCCGAGCTGGAGGCCGTCGGCGGCCGACGGTATCCGCGCGCGGTCAGCCTGGAACCCCGCTACGCCGAGGCGCTGCCCGACCTGGTGCTCGGCATCGGCCCCCAACGGCTGCTGAAGCTGGCCGTGAAGGCGATGACCCCGAAGCCGGTGCCGGAGGTCTCCATCGCCCACGTGCACATGGTCCGGGTCAGTGTCCGAGAACACGCGGCCATCCTCACCGCCCGGCTGCGCCGGGCCGGCACGGCCACCTTCTCGCTGCTCTGCGCCGACTGCGAAGCCACCCTGGAGGTGGTGGCCCGGTTCCTCGCGCTGCTGGAGCTGTACCGGGAGGGCCTGGTCTCCTTCGTGCAGGAGCAGGCCCTGGAGGAGCTGACAGTGCGCTGGACCGGCCCGGCCGACGGCGACACCGAGCTGCACGTCGACGAGTACGCCGGCACCCCGGCCGACCCGGAGCCGGTGCCGGTCGGCGCGCCAGAACCGGAGTCCGCCGGGCCGGAGTCCGCCGGGCCGGGGGCGGCCGGGCCGGCGGGGGCGGCCGGGCCGGGGGCGGCCGAGCCGGAATCGCCGGAGTCGGCGGTGCCGGAGTTGGCGGTGCCGGAGTCGGCGGTGCCGGAGTCGGCGGTGCCGGAGTCGGCTGGTTCGGGGTCGGCTGGGGAGGCCGGCGGGTCGGCCGGGACGGGAACGACGGAGGATGAGCGGGATGAGTGACGAGGAACGCCAGGACTCGCTGGCCGACCAGGCCGCCGCCTGGGTCCCCCCGTGGGAACGCCCCCGCCCGCCCGAGCCCACCACTCCCGCACCGTCCGCCGCCCCCGAGGCCGAGGCCGAGGAGAAGGCCGCCGAAGAACGCGACAGCGATCAACCCGAGGACACGGACGGCGCTGTCCCGCCGCCGTCCCCGGCAGATCTTGGAAGCAAACCGCCCCTCCAGGGGCCGAAATCTTCCAAGATCGCAGGGGCGGTCGGCGCGGGGGAGGCCGGCGCGGGTGAGGCTGGCGCGGGGGTGGACGTACCCTCTCGGGCGGTTTCGGGGCGGCGGAGGGTGACGGCTGTGCCGGAGCCCGCGCCGGTGATGTCCGACACCGAGCTGCGTGGCGCGTTGGAGGCGATCCTGCTGGTCGTCGACGAGCCGGTCAGTGAGCTGGTGCTGGCCCAGGTGCTGGAGCAGTCGGCCGAGCGGGTCGGGCCGATGCTCGACGAGATCGCCGCCGGTTACACAGCGGCCGGGCACGGGTTCGAGCTGCGCCGGGCGGCCGGTGGGTGGCGGCTGTACACCCGGCCGGAATACGCTACGTACGTTGAGCGGTTCGTGTTGGACGGGCAGTCCGTGCGGCTGACCCAGGCGGCGCTGGAGACGCTCGCCGTGGTTGCCTACAAGCAGCCGGTGACCCGTTCGCGAATCTCAGCCATCCGGGGTGTGAACTGCGACGGCGTCATCCGTACGCTGGTCACCCGTGGCCTCGTCGAGGAGTGCGGCACCGAACAGGACAGCGGGGCGTTCCTCTACCGGACCACCACGTTGTTCCTGGAGAAGCTCGGGCTGAACACCGTCGACGAGCTGCCGCCCCTCGCACCCTTCCTGCCCGACGACGTAGAAGAGCTTGCTGATGCGACCCGATAACCGTTCCCCCAAACCCGACGCCCCCGTCTACGAGGGGGCTGAGCGCCTGCAGAAGGTGCTCGCCGCCGCTGGCGTGGGTTCCCGGCGCGCCTGCGAAGACCTGATCTTCCGCCGCCGGGTCACCGTGGACGGGCGGGTCGCCAAGCTCGGCGACAAGGTCGACCCGGCCACCTCCGTGATCCACGTCGACGGGGAGCGCCTCCAGGTCGACATTCGCCTGGTCTACGTGGCGATGAACAAGCCGCGAGGGGTGGTCACCACCATGGCGGACGAGAAGGGGCGCACCGAGCTGGCCGACTTCATCGGCAGACGGCTGGATCAGCGGGTCTACCACGTCGGGCGGCTCGACGCGGACAGCGAGGGCCTGCTGCTGCTCACCAACGACGGCAACCTCGCGCACAAGCTCATGCACCCCTCGTACGAGGTACTGAAGACCTACCTCGCCGAGGTGGTCGGGCCGATCCCGCGCAACCTGAGCAAGCGGCTCCTCGCGGGCGTGGAGCTGGAGGACGGGCCGGTCAAGGTCGACTCGTTCAAGGTGGTCGGCACCCTGGGCAAGAGCGCCCAGGTGGAGCTGAGCCTGCACGAAGGGCGCAAGCACATCGTCCGTCGGCTGATGGACGAGGTCGGGCACCCGGTCACCCGTCTGGTGCGTACCTCCATCGGTCCGATCCGGTTGGGCGACCTGCGCACCGGGCGTCTGCGGCGCCTGACCAACGCGGAGGTCGCCGCCCTGTTCCACGCGGTGGGTGACTGACCCCCGAGTTCGGGGTACGGCTGCCGGATAGGCTCCACCGATGGCCGGGACGCGGCCGCCCGGGTGGCGTGGGTCGCCTCCGGCGGCGTCGCGCGCGGGTTCACCAACGCACCCGGGCATGATTGATGACGATTGACAACCGCTTGCGGCGCCAGCACCGGGCGATCCGTGAGGTACGGGCTGAGGAGGACACGGTGGAGGAAAACGTACGGTTCGGGCGATGTGTGGTCGCTGTGGACGGGCCGTCCGGTTCGGGTAAGTCCACCGTGTCGCGGCGGCTCGCCGCGAGCATCGGTGCGCGCTACCTCGACACCGGGGCGATGTACCGGGCGATCACGTGGGCCGTGCTGCGCTCCGGCGTGGATCTCACCGACGCCGCGTCGGTGGCGAAGGTCGCCGGCGACGTCGACCTGCGCATCGGCACCGACCCGCAGGGGTACGGCGTGACAGTCGACGGGGTGGGCGTGGACGCGGAGATCCGGGGCGCCGAGGTGACCGGCGCGGTTTCCGCCGTCGCCGCCGTGCCGGCCGTCCGGGAGCTGCTCGTCCGCCGGCAACGCGAAATGATCGCCAACGCTGGTCGGATGGTGATCGAGGGTCGCGACATCGGCTCGGTCGTGGCGCCGGATGCCGACCTGAAGGTCTTCCTGACCGCCTCCGAGGCGGCCCGCGCCGCCCGGCGCAGCGCCGAGGACGCCGCCGACGTGGCGGCCACGGCCGCCGACCTGGCGCGGCGGGACCGTCTCGACTCGACCCGCAAGGTCAACCCGCTGGCCCAGGCGCCCGACGCGGTGGTGCTGGACACCACCGAGCTGGGCATCGACGAGGTCGTGGCGCGGCTGCGCGACCTGCTCACCGAGCGGGGCGTGGCATGAGCGGCGGAGTTCTGGCTCAGGGTGGCCCGGAGCGCAGCGGAGGAGTGGCATGAGTAGCGATTCGGGCGGGTGGGTCGAGCTTCGCGAGCCTGACCTCGCCGTCGAGGAGCCGACCGGCCCGCAGCCGGTGGTCGCGGTCGTTGGCCGCCCCAACGTGGGAAAGTCGACGCTCGTCAACCGGATCATCGGCCGCCGGCAGGCGGTCGTCGAGGATGTCCCTGGCGTGACCCGCGACCGGGTCCCGTACGACGCGCAGTGGAACGGCCGGGCGTTCACCGTGGTGGACACCGGCGGCTGGGAGCCGGACGCGAAGGACCGCGCCGCGGCCATCGCGGCGCAGGCCGAGACGGCGGTCGTCACCGCCGACGTGGTGCTCTTCGTGGTCGACGCGATGGTGGGCTCCACCGACGTGGACGAAGCCGCGGTGAAGATGCTGCGGCGTAGCGCCAAGCCGGTGATCCTGGTGGCGAACAAGGCCGACAACACCGCCATCGAGATGGAGGCCACGTCGCTGTGGTCGCTCGGCCTCGGTGAGCCGTTCCCGGTGTCCGCGCTGCACGGGCGCGGCTCCGGCGACCTGCTGGACGCCATCCTCGCCGCGCTGCCGGAGGCACCGGGAGTCGTGGAGAACCGTCCGCGCGGACCGCGCCGGGTGGCACTGGTCGGGCGGCCGAACGTGGGCAAGTCCAGCCTGCTCAACCGGTTCTCCGGCGAGGAGCGGGCGGTCGTCGACTCGGTGGCGGGCACCACTGTGGACCCGGTGGACAGCCTGGTCGAGATCGGTGGTCAGACCTGGCAACTGGTGGACACCGCTGGGCTGCGCAAGCGGGTCGGCAAGGCCAGCGGCACCGAGTACTACGCCAGCCTGCGTACCGCCGGCGCGATCGAGGCCGCCGAGGTGGCCGTGGTGCTGCTGGACTCCAGCGAGCCGATCAGCGAGCAGGACCAGCGAATCCTGTCGATGGTGACCGAGTCGGGCCGGGCGCTGGTCATCGCGTTCAACAAGTGGGACCTGGTCGACGCCGACCGTCGGTACTACCTGGACAAGGAGATCGACCGGGAGCTGCGCCGCATCCCCTGGGCGATCCGGCTGAACCTGTCCGCGATGACCGGCCGTGCCGTGGACAAGCTGGCCCCGGCCCTGAACAAGGCGCTGGCCAGCTGGGAAACCCGGGTGCCGACCGCGCACCTCAACCAGTGGCTGACCGCGCTGGTGCAGGCCACCCCGCACCCGGTGCGTGGTGGGCGGGCGCCGCGGATCCTGTTCGCCACGCAGGCCGGGGTGGCGCCGCCGCGGTTCGTGCTCTTCACCACCGGCCCGCTGGACGCCGGGTACCAGCGCTTCGTGGAGCGCAAGCTCCGCGAGGAATTCGGGTACGAGGGCAGCCCGATCGAGATCTCGGTCCGCCCGCGCAAAAAGCTCGGCCCCGGCGGTCGAGGCAAGGCGCACGGCTGACGCGGTTATAGCTCTCCCCAAATGCCGGATGGGCAACCTTGCCCATCCGGCATTTGCCTATCCAACCCCACCCTCCTAGGACGCTCTAGGGGTTGTGCGGTGGTTCGGCTGCCTTCAGACGCCGGTGGGGCCTGTGCGGACCACCTGAAGCTGCTGCGCTAAGCTGTACCGGCTGCCGCGGGGGAAACCACGCGGGGGCGGGACGTGGCGCAGCTTGGTAGCGCACTTGACTGGGGGTCAAGGGGTCGTCGGTTCGAATCCGGCCGTCCCGACAGCGAGAGGGTTTCCGCAGGTCAGTGACTTGCGGGGGCCCTCTTTTCATTGCTCGACATGGATGCCCGGTTTAGCACGCCGCTGTTGGACTCCTTGACTCGGGCAGGTTGTCAGGTCACTTCTTGATCTTCAGAAGCTCTCCGTCGGGCTGTCTCGGACCTGGGCTGGGTTCCTTCGGGACTGGGACCGGTCGTTGCGCGCCGGGAACTATCCGGAGACCACTCGCTACAACTACCTTCTCGCTGCCGCGCAGCTGGGTCGGTATCTGGGGGAGTTATCCCCGGATCCGGACGCCGACGATGCGGCTGGCGACCCGTGCGCGGTGACGCGGGCGCACGTGGCGGCGTTCCAAGCCTGGATGATCGACACGCGGTCCGCGTCCACCGCGCTGAACAAGCACAAGGGGTTGCAGCAGTTCTTCAAGTGGCTGCTCGTCGACGAGCAGTCCATCGACCGCTCGCCGATGGAGCGGGTGCGGCAGCCGAAGACACCGCGGAAGCTGATCCCGGTTCTGCGTGACGAGGACACCGGCAAGCTCCTCGACGTGTGCAAGGGCAAAGGCTTCGTCAACCTGCGCGACGAGGCGCTGATTCGGCTGTATTGCAACACGGGTGCCCGCCTGTCCGAGGTCGGCAACCTCCTTGTGGCCGACGTCGACCTGAACACTGAGTCTGTGCGCTTCCACGGCAAGGGTGCCAAGGATCGACGGGTACGTTTCGGGCCGAAGACCGCTCGGGCGCTGAGCCGCTATCTGCGGGCCCGGGATAAGCACAAGGGCGGCGCACTGCCTCAGCTGTGGTTGGCCGAGCGCGGCAGGGCGCCCTTGACTCCGAATGGCATCAAGATCCTCCTCAAGCGGCTGGGCAAAGCGGCCGGGGTGCCGGACGTGCATGCGCACCGGTGGCGGCACAACTTCGCCCACGAATGGAAGCGCGCCGGCGGAGACACCGGAGACCTGATGCTCCTGCTGGGCTGGACATCGGAGGACATGCCCCGTCACTACGGTGCGAGCGCGGCGGCCGAGCGGGCGCAGGAGACGCAGGCACGATTGGGTATCGGCGAGCGCGTGTAGGTGCTTGGATGACGTGATCACGCACGGTCCTGCCGTGCGTGATCATTCCGTTACCGGTAGGCGGCGGCGGGCTTTCGGGGAGGGCTGGCGATGACGCAGTATGCGATCGACGAGAGCCGCGGTGAGCTGTTGGCAACTTGGGAGACCGGCCACGGGTCTATCGCCATTCGGGTCGCGTCGCTGGCGGCCGGTTCAACGAGCCCTGACCGTAACGGCGTCGCGGGTGTCGAGGTCTCCACGGGCGGGCGATCAGGCGTGGGGTGCGAAATGAGGGCTCGCGGACGCATCCCTAATGATCTTGGTGATGTGGTCACCGTGTGGTTTCCAGCGGAAGCCAATTCGGGTCAAGTTATGCCGCTCCAGGTCAACCGGGGCCAACGATCATGGTGGAGGCCCCATCCGGTGTGATCACCGTGTGGTCGTCGGCCGAGCCGGTTCGCCAGTCCAAGGCAGATCAACGTGCGTCACTCCCCGCCAACGCGGGTCAACCCGCAGGTCGCTAGTACGGCAGCCGCCATTGGCGGTCTGACCTGGCGGGATGCGGTGGGGGCGTGCGAAGTGGACGCAGCCGCCTGTCGATCATGTGTTTGTGAGGACTACAAGATCGAAGGCGGCTGCTGCTGCCAGGGTAGCGGCCAGGCGCGCGGTACGCGCACGGGCCGAGCTGTTGGAGGAGCTGCGGTCGTGTTTCGTGCGGACGCAGACGTGGCAGCACGCGGGCAGGTACGTGTCGGCGCTGGTCAGTCGGGTGCCGAAGCGCAACGGCTGGAGCATCGCCGAGCAGGTCGGGGACGCCACGCCGGACCGCACGCAGCGGCTGTTGAACCGGGCGGTGTGGGACACGACGGCCGCGATGAGCCAGGTCCGGCGGTTTGCCGTCGCTGCTCTGGACGCGGCGGCTGCGCGTCGGCGGCGTCGGGGGTTGGTGGTCGCGGCGTTGGACGAGACGGGCCAACAGAAGCAGGGCCAGGCGACGTGTGGGGTGAAACGGCAGTACATGGGGTGCGCGGGTCGGGTCGCGAACGGCATCAACACGGTGCACCTGTCGTATGTGCGGGAGCGGACCGGGCACGCGTTGATCGGCGCCCGCCAGTGGATCCCGGCCGAACACATCACCGACCCGCAGGCCTCGGCCGGTATGGGACTGCCACCGGAGCTGGAGTTCCGCACCAAGGGCCAACTGGCCATAGACCTGTGTGCTGACGCGTACGCCGACGGGCTGGTGTTCGACGTCGCCTGCGGCGACGAGGTGTACGGCAACTGCACACCACTGCGGGAGTTCTTCGAGACTCACCGGCAGGCGTACGTGCTGCGGGTCGCCTCCACCTTCATGATCGAGCTGCCCTCGGGTGACAGTCTGACCTGCGCCCAGGCCGTCACCCTGCTGACCGCCGACAACCGCGGGTGGGAGATCCGCTCGGCAGGGGCGGGGTCGAAGGGACAACGCTGGTACGCCTGGGCGTGGCTCGCCACCGCCTCACCCCGCCACCATCTGCTGGTCCGCCGTCATCTACGCAGCGGTGAGCTGGCCTTTCACTACTGCCATGTGCCCGAGGGACAGATCCTGACCAAGACGAGGCTGATCCGCGCCGCCGGACTGCGCTGGCCCGTCGAGGAGTGCTTCGAGTTCGGCAAGGACCACTTCGGCTTGGACCAGTGCCAAGCCCGCCTCTACACCGCGATCGCCCGACACACCGTGCTGGTCATGGCCGCCCTCGCCGTCTGCGCGGTCACCGCCGCCCACCTCAAAGACCGCACCGACACCCAAGCCCCGCCACCGAGCACACCCGACCAGCCACCACCGCCCGACCCCGGACTCATCCCACTGACCGTGCACGAGGTCAAACGGCTACTCGCCGACGCCCTTCACCGCCCGACACCTCCCGGTCACGCCACCCGCTGGCTCACCTGGCGACGCCGTCACCAAGCCCGCGCCCGCTGGTTCCACCAACGCACCCGACTGAACCGCGACTACGCCCTGGTCAGCTAGCAATTGGCGGCTGCCGTACTAACCTGGCACCGGCATAGTTGGGACGGCCGACGAGGGTCTGCTCAGCATCGCGTGTCATGATTCGATCACCCTCTTCTGCCGAGAACAGTGCAGCCGATCATGCAGCCGAATAGCGGGCGCTGGATCTGGACGCTACTGCGCCTACTGCGCTGCCCGCCACCAGGCGAATCCTTGACCTCCGGCTGAACTGCTGCTGCAGGAAGAATCGGAGTCTGGTCAAGCTTCGGCTAGCGGACCGTGTCCGAGGAAACCCCTGCAGCGGTAGCGCGGGACGTGCCGGCATTGAGTGCGATTTCGAGGGGAATCGGATCGGGGTGAGAATCCTCCCAAGGTTCAGCAACTGTTGGCAGCATGCGAATCAGTGCATGTCGGGTACCGGCCTCACCGGCGAAATCTTCAGATAGTTGTCGGATCGCGGTGCGCGTCTTGGTCTTCATGGTGCCGATTACTCCGCTTTTCGACTTGACCTTTACCTCAATCACCTCGTCAAGGTCGGCGACACCGAGGTGGTCGTAAAGAAAGCCGCGTAGGAATACGTTCATGAAGTCTTGTCGAACAACCTTGATGATCTCGTCCCAGAATGTGTTGCGATCTGAGATAAGCGTGGCTTCATCGGCCAGGCCAGGCTCACTGATCCGATGAGTGGTAATCAGCTGTATGGGTTGTGCAAGCGTTGCCCATATTGAGGGGAAGAACGGTGCGAGTGCTTGCAAGGAGAGTCTGTCATCGTTGTCAAGAGTGAACCCGGCTTGCTGTTCAGGCAGCGTATCGATGAGTCGCTCTATGTATGAGTCGTGATTTCGACCCGTCATGAACGCAAGGTGTTTCACCGATGTAGTACTCTCGAACAAGCTTGTGAAGAACCGAGCGACGCCAGGCGCGTCAAGTTCGTTTGCGGGGACGAGGTTGAGCTGCCGATTTTCGGTATAGGAGTACGGTTCATCGGCTAGTGACGCGAACGCTTCCCTTTCATCGTCCTCGTGCGAGTCTCCGAGAGTTACCGTTCCGCCTTGGAGTAAACGGCTGATGAGACCGATCTTAATGTTGTGGCGCGCTTCCGCTTGCGCTTGGGCTTCGTCGGTAGCCATGAGTTTGCCACTAACGGATCCTTCGAGCGCTGTACGGAGATTTTCAATCTGTTGTGCAAGTAGGCGACTTCCATGGGCGTTGACGACTGAGTATTCTTCGTCATTCCACCGAACTATCCAGAAATAGCCACCGCCGTAGTACGCAGGCTCGACGCCAAGAACACCTCGACGGAATTGCTCCTGCGCGGCCTGACTTACCTTGTCCTCGCTTGCGATCGCTCCGGCCTCGCGTGCTCTATCAAGCAGGTTTCTGCCGTCGAATATGAATAAGCCTCCGTCCTTTTTTCGGAGCGACTCGTAGCTTCCGCGCACGTTGCCGTTCACGCCGCTGAGCGCTACCAGGATGCCGATCGCGGCAGGCGTTTCGCATCGCTGGATGAAGAGCTTTCCGAGGAACTTCTGCCACGTGGGAAGGTTTACCGGATCCTGGTAAGCCTTTGCTTCGCACACGACCGGCGTAACATGGTCTGCGCCGATTACGGAAAACTTGCGCTTGGCGGTGACATCAAGCTCGTTCCCGCCGGATCTTATTACGTTGGAATACACCTCCACGTAGCCTTGACTTTCGAGTTCGGTGTGTACCAGTGCCTCAAGCTGGGCGCCCTTATCATCCGAACTAACTCCCAAGACAAGCATCGCGGCGCCTTCCGTCGAGAGGGCAAGAGGCGAGTAGACACCACGAGACACTACCCATCCGAACTGCAACGAGAGAAGCCGGGCACGCTGACATTCTGATTTAGTTCTGACGGAACGCGCGCCTACGCCGCATCGCGAGCGATCTTGGCGTCCGCGCATGCCGTCGTCCGGGCGTTCGGTGGGTAGACGCGCTGGGGATGCGTGCGCTGGGGAGCTCCGAACTCCGG
Organism: Micromonospora sp. NPDC005220; assembly: GCF_040607895.1. Taxonomy (NCBI): domain Bacteria; kingdom Bacillati; phylum Actinomycetota; class Actinomycetes; order Micromonosporales; family Micromonosporaceae; genus Micromonospora; species Micromonospora sp. NPDC005220. Next base: position 40,470 of record NZ_JBEXHP010000020.1, on the reverse strand, counting down.
CAGGCACTCACCGAACAGCGCGACCTCTTCGAAGCCCGCAGGAAGCCTCCTCGACACCGCGTTCACCGAGAGCCAGGCCTGGACGGCGGTCCTCGCTACGCCGCCGAAGGACGCCAAGACCGCCTCCACTTGGCGGCACTCTTGCACGAACAGTCGTCGCCTATTGACACCGCTATGGCATCGCCGGCAATGCCGCGCTTGATGCGCAGGCTACGAACGATGCGCAGAAGATCGGCGCCGCCCGAGCACGCGCCGCTCTCGAGCGAGCACGGAGCCTTCAAACCGAACGGCAGGAACAGGAACACGCCCGCCGCAGCGGAACCGAGCGGATCGGGCGGGCGTTGTGACTGCGCGGAGCTGAGCTACGACGATTCGTCGCGCGCGGGGGGCTGGATCATCCACACGTTCGAGATGCCACCCTGGTTCACACAATCCTCGGCGAAGTCGTGGACGTGCCAGTAGAAGTCCAAGGCGGGCTCTACCGCGTTGACGGTCGTCTCGACAGGCGTGTAGCGGTGCAGGGGCGTCGAGACGCCGTCGTAGATGAAGCCCGCGTTGTCCCTCGTCAAGATCACCAGCGGCTGTTCGCCAATCCAGTCGATCCCAAGGCGCACGTCATACTCTTGGTTGTCGGTAGCCTCGGCGGTGATTCGGATCAACGCCATGAGGTCGGCGATCGCGCATTCGATCGCAGGGGACTCAACCTGCCAGCCCTCGAAGTAGCCGTCGCTGCTCATGCGGTGGCCGCCGATCGCCGCAGCAAGAGTCACCGAGCCGTCGTGATGGATACTGATCCACGATTCCTTACAGATAGATCGGTCTCCCGTCGCGGTGTTCACCGCGACCCAGCGACGGAGCCCAGGTCGAGGATTGAGCCGGTCCACGCTCTCCAGCGGATGAACGCCGCCGCGCCGCGCGTAGGTCAGCGCCAGCCTTTCGGTCTTTGTCAGGACGTCGCGAGCTTGGTCGCGGTTCAGCCGCTCCCGAAGACGAGGGATGCGCGGGTGGGCGACAGCGATCAGCCACGCGCGTTTGCCAGTGTCACGGCCGGCGGAAGCCTCGGCAAAGAGCGCGTCCAACGCCTCGGTCGCATGACGGCGCTCATCGAACCGAGCGCGATACATCGCCTCGATCTGGCGCTCTCTCATCCACACCGTGTCCGAATCGTTGCGCGCCGGAGCGCCGAAGTATTCGTTCCGATAGATCAGGTGTGGTCCGTCGATGCTTCCGGGAACCTCAACCACGACAGCGCGCTTCCCCTCGGAACCAAGACGGTGAATCACTAGGCCGAAGACGGGCGGAGAAATCGCCGTGATCGCTGCGCTGCGCAGGGAACGTTCGTATGCCTCATCGAGTTCACCTACGTCGGCCCGCGCGGTCGCGGCCTTCTGTTCCTCGCGCACCCCGAAGACGATCACGCCGCCGCCGCTGTTCGCCATCGCGGCGACGTCTTTAGGAAAGTCGGTCTGCGGCAGGCCCTTGGCCGGCGGGAGCTCAGACTTCCAATCCAAGTCGTTCGCCTCAATCACGCCAGCGGCCACCGCAGCGTCAAGGAGCTCGTCGGTCAACGGACCGGGGCCAACCCCGAGTGAGCGGTGCAGTGCGGTGAAGGTCATGCTCAAAGCGTAGGGATGGCCTACGACAGTGAGCGTTGACGCTAGGAAGCCGGTCTACGGGTTGTTGTCGGTTAGTCGTACGCTGAGCCTTTTCCAAGCTGATCCTGCAGCTCAGGGCGGGTGCAGCGAGCCCGGAGATCGATGAGGGCTAGGCTTTAGGTAAGACAGCCCTCGACCAAGATTCGATGCCCCGACCGGGAGCCTCGCCTGTGCTGTCCTACCCCTCGACGATCCCTCTGTCCAGCCGGACCCTGAACCACCTCGCCGACCGCACCCGAGCGCACCGCACTAGCACCGATCCCGGTGGCGGCGCCTCGACCCGGGCAGGTAGGCGCTGCTCGCCCTGGCCCATCTGTCGCAACGGTGACACCTACAGCCGGCTCGCGGCCGGGTTCGCCGTCGGTGTCGCCACCGCCTGGCGCTACGTGCAGGAAGCGATCTTGCTGCTCGCCACAGTCGCCGAAAACCTGGCCACGGCGATGCGGCGCATCCGCCGCCTGGCGTACGCGATCCTGGACGGCACGCTGATCCCGATCGACCGGGTGGCAGACCAGAAGCCGTACTACTCCGGCAAGCACAAGCGCCATGGCGTAAACGTTCAGGTCATCGCCGACGCCGCCGGCCGGCTCGTGTGGGCATCACCGGCACCGCCGGGCTCGATGCACGACCTTACCGCGGCCCGCATCCACGGCATCATCGACGCCCTGACCAGCACGGACGTGATGACCTTCGCCGACAAGGGTTACCAGGGCGCCCGGGGCAGCGGTCGCCGGCGAGGTGATCGGGATGGCCTGGCTGGCAGTACTCGACCGTGTGCCCACAGCAAACAAGTACGCCCGGCGCGGCGGTGACGTACAGTCCGTGTTCGTCGTCGCTGAGCTGCGCGACCGCCGGGTCGGCGCGCTGCTGATGTCGGCCGTGCTGAACGAGGCCCGTCGCCTTGAGTTGGAGCACGTGACGGTGCACTCCAGCACCCGGGCGATGCCCTTTTACGAGCGCAACGGCTTGGGTCACGATCCCGAGTGGCTCAGCTGGGCCCCTGAGGCGTAGAGCCGCCGCCCGTGCCGGCCCACCCAATCGGCCCGGTACATCGTGTCGCCGGCCCGACGCAGCTGCCCACGCCGCGCCACTGCGATCGCGCAAACCCTCCTCGTCCTGCCGAAGCGAACCGCTACGCAGGATGAAATGGCTCGCTCAGTGGCGAGGACCTGTACCGGCGGGCGTCGTAGTCGGCCACTCCGGCGGCTTCTGCTCTACTGCGGGTCCGTCGGGATGAGCAAGGCGCAAGACCGCGCCCCGGGCATCGCAAACCAGGCGTGCGCATGTCCTCGACCACTTGACCGCCGCCCGGCTCGCTGGTGACGAGCTCATCACGATTCGCGCCCGCGCTTGATGATGCGAGGCGACCTTACCCTGGATGATGCCCGAACGGAGGTGGTGAGGCGTTCTCCGCCTCAATGGAGGATTCGCCTACCTGCGGCTGCTTGATAAGCGATGGTGCTATCGACTCAGCCGTCGTCACCGTCTCCCAGAGGCCGTCAATGTCCATCACGTTGGCCCCGCCTATCTGCTCGGCTGTAGCCAGAGCGGCGCTGACGATTTCCCGCCGCGGAATCGACTTGCCAGGGAGCAGGGGAGCGGAAAATGCGGCGACGAGAATGAGACCACGCGCGAGCTCGTTAAGGGCTAGTAATAAGCCAGCCTCGTTGAAGACCCCACCCATGCGAGGAGGAATGCGCGGATCATGACGCTGTGGCGTTCGACCAGGGTGGCTCCCGAAGGAACTCAGTTGTCGATATCGCTCCTCAGGCGTCGGGATGGGCTTCCCCGCCTTTTCCAGGGCGACGCGAACACGTACAGCTGAGAAGTCCCGACGACGGGCGCTTTCGTCGCCATTCCTCCAGTGATCTATCGATGCTGGCTCAGCCTTGAACAGGGCGAGCAAATTGGCGCGCTCCCCCACAAACCTGCTGAGGCTGAGCGCCTCGTCGTAAAATCCCAGGTAGGCCAGCCGCAGGCCGGCGCGTACAGTCCCGCACGAGCCCGCGACGGCATGCTCTACCAAGTGGTCACCGTTGGCGCATCCCCACCAACAACTGCCCGCGCGGTCGAGCCATGACAGCAGGGTGCCCAACTCCACCACCAGAGCAGGTGCCCTCTTGCCAAGGAAGGGCAGCCTCTGCCTCGTCAGGGCGTCACAGGCATCTTCCTGGCTACGAACGATTTGCATGAAGTCTGTACCGACCGGAATATAAGGGACTTCATCAGGGGCACTCACGTCATACGCCTTTGCTATAGCTGGCTTCAATGCACCAAGGATACCTAGCGTGTTACGGCACGCCTTCCGGTGTTGGGTCGGCCCGCCTGTTGACCCCGATCTTCCTGTTGAACCCCTCCCGCCGGTGCGCGGACCGCTGCGGATCGCTCGTTACGCTTTTCGGTAGGTGGCGATCCGTCCCTCTCCGTTCGGTACTAGTTGGCGTGTCGTACCAACCGGTGAATCACCGAACTGCTGATGGTCAGGGGCTGTAGCAGGCGATCGAGGGTGACCGCAAGCGTCTGGCTGCTCGCGGACCCACCTGCTCGCCGCATGTCGGCAAGCACAGCTTTGGACTGGGCGTCGATGACGCTGAGGATGCGCTCGTGCTCCAGTAGTTGACCCGCCACGTAGGCGTCCTTGGTAACGAGGGCCTGTCCAATCAGGTCCCTGGCTAGGCTGCGAGATTCAGTCTTGTCCACGCCACCTGCCGCGTCGATGATCGAGAGGGCTAGGCGGATGTGGAAGAGGGCAAGGCTGGGTATGGGCGTTAGCCGTCGGTAGCTATTCAGCATCGCGTCGAGGAGGTCCTTCTCCGGGTCCCCGACGTTGCTCAGGTAGGCCAGGCATGCGGTGACGGCCTCTTCCCAGGGTTCGCCGCGGGCGGTTTCGGCGATGATCGTGCGTGCTTCCTTGACCTCGCCAGCGACGAGGTGCGCGATGATCGCGACCTGTCGGCCGTCGAGCATCCGTTGGCCGATGCCCTTGTGGCGCTTGAGATGCTCGTATGCGTCGTGCCATCCGCCGACGCTGGTCAGGGCGCGGGAGCCGTCCGCGAGGAGCACGCCCCAGAGCCACTGCCGTACGTCTCGATGGTCATCCTCGTTCCGGGTGAGCCTGCTCGCCGGCAGGGGGTAGTCGTCGATCAGGGTGTCCGTACGCGTGGAGACTGCGTGGAAGAGGTCGGCGAGAATTCGGTGGGCGGCATCGCCGTTGCCGTCTCTGATCTGCAGGCGAGCAAGGTTCACCAGCGGCTCCAGGGCATGCCGCGCCGCCTGCGCACCCAGGGGGCGTGCGGGCAGAAGGTAGGCGTCGGCGTGGTCGTGGCACCACCTTCGCGCCAGCTCGGCCTGGCCGCAGTCGGAGGCGACGAGGGCTGCTTGGTTGAGCACTGCGGAGGCCGCCGACAGGTCGTCCTCACGCTGTGCGCGGTCGGCGAGCGCGCAGAGGTCGTCGATGCGGGCGGACAGTGGTTTCGCGGCAGGCCGCGGCCGGGCCACCAGGGGGAACCGTCGTAGGAGCAGGCCGTTCGGGTCCATGTCACTGCCATGCGACGGTGATGGGGTGGTGCGGCCGAGGAAGAACGAAGCGTCCGACTGACGGGTCTGCGTTGCCGGGGACGTCGGGCACCTCGAAGCGGACGTCACGCGAGCGGTAGTCGGCATCCCAGAGGCTGATTTCCTCGCTGACCTGCTGCGCCAGGTCCTTGCCGCCGGGCCCGTGACCGATGACGCCGACTTCGTACACCTTGCCGCCGTCAGGCGTCGGGGGCGCCGGGCGGAGGGTGAGGTATGCGAGGTCCTGGCCCCGGGTGGTGGCCATCGCGCCCCATCGGAACATCGGAGCGACGACGCCTCGTTCCGTGGCCTGGGGCTGGACGTTCATTCGCATGATGGCGTTGTCGAGGCGGCAGGCCAACCAGAGGTCCATCCACTCGAACGAGACCATCGGCGGGAAGAGCACGGCGGTCCACATCACGTGTCGCTCGGATTCGAGTACGCCGGCGAGCGCCGTGGCGTCGACGGTCTGGTCCTTGTTGACCTGCAGGGTTACATCCTGCTCGGGGTTCAGGGTGACCAGTCGCCGGGCGTCGTCGCCGATGCCACGCAGCGGCATGAAGACCGCCAGTTCGCTGCCGTTGTCGCGCCATCCGCCGTTGTACCGTTCGAAGATGATCGAGCGGGACGCGGCGCCGCGCAGGCGGAGCGGCACCACCAAGCGGCCGCCCGGGGCGAGCTGATCGAGCCACGGTGTCGGCGTTTCCCAGGCGCCGACGGTGGCGATGATCCGGTCGTAGGGGGCGCCGGCGGGATGTCCGAGCGCTCCGTCGCCGTGAACAACCTCGACGTTGGCGACGCCTGCGGCAGCGAGGTGGTCGCGAGCCCCGGCGACGAGATCCTCGTCGACGTCGATCGTGACGACGTGTCCGGTGGTGCCGACGATGGCCGCGAGCAGGGCTGCGTTGTAGCCGGTCCCGGCGCCTGCTTCCATGATCCGCTGGCCGGGGAGGGCGTTGAGCTGTTCAAGCATCATGGCGACGATGCGGGGTTGCGACGCAGCGCTGATGGACGTGCCACGGCCGTCGGTCTTGGTGTAGACCGGTGCGTCGGCGTAGGCCTGCTCCAGCGGGACACCGGGCAAGAACAGGTGTCGGGGTGTCTGCCGCACCGCAGCCTCGACCCCGGAGGCCCGAATGATCTTCTCTGTGCGTAGCTGATCCGCGAGCTTGATTCGCAGGTCGGCGGGCTCGGCGTGCGTGGTCATTTGGGCGACGCTAACGGCTGGCAGCGTGGGTTCTGAGGTCGACACGGCGCTCCTTAGGGGGTTGAAAACGGTTTCTACCGCGAGGGCGGCGAGGATGGACTGGTCCTGTACGGACAGGCCGATCCGGTTGGCGTGGAAGATGACGTGGTGGGCGATGACCGCGCGGAGGCCCCGTCGGAGGCGGCCGTGCCGTGCTAGGTCGGCGAGTTCCTGGCCGGCCGTCTCGAACGCGTCGAGCCACGTGCTGTAGCTCGCGAGTGGGCTGTCCGAGGTAGGACGGGCGAGGCTGCGGACATCTGCGGTCATGAGCCGCTTCACTGCCCGGCCCAGCGCTGCAGCTGCCTGATCCGGTACGGCTGAGGCGGGTCGATGCTCGGTGACCTTGGCCCAGACGTCGCCCTGCTCGTACCAGTCCAGGCCGGCGCCGCGCATCAGCACGCTGCACAGCAGTACGGCGAGTTCGCGCCTCCCGAGCGGAGCCGACTCCGCGCAACCAGGCTCGAGGAGCAGGTGCCGGGAGTCGTCGTGGAAGAGACGGTGCGCGATCTGCATGCTGGCCGTGCCGCCGAACGCCAGCGTCTCCGGCTCGTAGACGCCTCGGGTCCAGCTGATGATCAGCTTGTCAACGTCGAGCGTCTCCAACAGGTCCTCGAACGTGGAGGAGGTGGGGTCGTCGGCGACGTATCGCCACCGCCACGAGGGGTACTTGCGGATGTACCACCAGTTGTGCAGGACGCCGTCGTCCTGGGCGGTGGCGAGTGCAGGGGCGAGCAGGGTGGTGGCGACGCGTTCGGCCGTCGCGGGATCGGCGAACTCGACCGTGTACTGCCGCCAGGCGGGTGTTGGCATCGGACTGGGCATCCTCACGTGAGTGGGCGGTTCGAGAGCGAGCTGAGCAGGCAGGAGTCCCAGGCGCTGCCCGTTGATGCCGCGCTGCCGTAGCTCAGGGCGGCCAGCGCGACCCCCGCGGCGCCGTCCAGCAGTCCAGGTCGCGAATGGTCACCGAGCAGAGCAGCGGCCGTACGGTGAGGGTCGGCTCCTGCCGGCCCGACTTTGTTGAGCAGGCGCGGAACGAGGGCGGTCAGGCGACCGGTGGTATCGGGAGGAGCGTCGGAAGCGGCGCGCTGAGCAAGGTGAGCGAGACCCGCGTACCCGTGGCACAGTGATGCGTCCGTGACCACCGCGAGCTGGTGGGGGTCGCTGAGGGCGCATGCCAGCGCCTCCTCGGCGAAGGCGCGACGGACCGGGTCACCGACGGCGATCCCAGCGAGCTGCTGGGCGCGCGCCAATCCGGCGGTGCCGTAGCACCACGACGGCCGCTGGGCACGCGCGGTCGGAGCACGACCGGCGCGGAGCTGGGGCCTGCTGATCCAGTACGGCCAGATCGGGCCCGCGTCAGTTTCGCCGCGCCACCTGTCCAACCAGTCGCAGATGGTGGTAACCGCGGCGACCTGGCCCTCGACGACGACGCCTCGCAGGGCGGCGAGCGACAGCAGGGCCAAAGGTCCGCCAATGCCATGAGCCATCCCGATGTTGCCGTGACCGCCGGGGAACCGACCATCGACGCGTCCGTCGGGGCCGCTGTCAGCCCACCAGCCGGGTAGCACCTTTTCGTCGCAGGACAGGGGAGCGGTTAGGCGGACCAGGTACTCGAGTACGGCTCGTAGTTCCTGATCGTTGGCGGGGCGGCGCAGTAGGTAGGCGCCGATGCCGGTGAGGCCTCGGATGGCATCGAACTCGGCCAGGGCGGGCAGTACGCCGGCGTCGATCCGGGCGTGGGCGGCCGCCACTCGGCGTCGGGCGTCGGCGGCGATGGCTACGTCCAGGTCGTCGAGAGCACCGGCGTACGCACCGGGATGGCGGACGGCAGCGCAGGCAAGGACATGCGCCAGCGCCGGTGCGCCATGGAACGAGTGGCTGGCCGCGCCCGTCGTTACCGGGCCACTGGTAACAACGGCGAGCCATCGGTGGGCCCGTTGCCAGGGCCTTAGCCCTGCCGCTGCCAGCTCGACGTGCAGCAGCGCGATGCCGGGTGCGCCGAGGGCGAGCGACTGCCGCCACCATGGTTGGTGGGTCGGTAGGGCGGGGTCGTCCGGATGGGCCAGCAGGTCGCCGACCGCGACGGCCAGCTGCTCGCCGTGGGCCGGGTTCACGAACTGCTCCGGGCGAAGTAGGCGAGGGCAGCAGCGCGGGCGAGGTAGCGGCACTGGTCCTCGTCATCGAAGTCGATGCCAACCGCGCGGATGAAGTGGGCGTGCAGGAGCGAGCCGAGGACGTCGTCGACGTCGACCCCTTCGGTGTGCGGGCCGGGCAGGTGGGTGCGGTAGGCGGCGAGTGCCACGTCCCGGGTTTTCCAGCCGTCGACGATCGCGGTGCCACCGTCGAGCTCGCGAAGGGCCGCCCAGTCGTCGCCGGGGTGGGCGAGCCGCACCGCTTCACGGAACACCGGTCGGGCGATCGGGTGTGGTGCCGCCGCGGGTACATGGTCGATCAGCCAGCGCATGCCCGCGTCGAGGCCGCCGGCGTACGCGATGGCGATGGCGGCGGTATGCGCGGCGACCAAGGCCTGACGGCTCGGGCGTGCCGGCTGCCGCAGGTGCGTGACTACCGCGTGCGAGTCGGCGATGAAGACCGCCTCGGCGGCTCGCATCGCCGGGCCGGAGCCCCACCGACCGGTCTCCGGATATGAGGTGGCGTACTGCACCTCCCGCAGCAGACCGCGCAGACGGAGGTCGTCGGCCCAGACACTGACGCGTTGCGCCGCAGGTCCGAAGGCGGACACGTCGGGGAGCACGATTCGTAGCCGTAGGTGTTGGTCGGGGTCTCGGAACCGAAGGAACCACCAGTCGGGCGGTACGTCCCATTCGGCGAGGAGGCGCGGCAGGTGTTCGGTCAGGAGCAGGTCCTGGCGGCGGATGTCCCCGTAGAGCTTGGCGAGCAGGATCCGTGAGGCGGCCGGCGTCTGCCCCTGGTCGCGCGTGATGACGCGCGCTGGGGTCGGCGGGGGAAGAGGTGGCCAGGGCGGCGGCTCGGAAGCGTGCAGGGCGACGATGACCTCGTGCGCCCGCCCGCCGCACCATCCGAGGCTCTCCGCGGTGGGCGCCTCCGCGAGGATCGCTCGGGGCGCGGAAAGCAGATGGGTACGCAGCAGGACTCGGTGCGCCGACTCGTCGAGGTCCAGCGGCAAGCGCCGGTCGGCCTCGACCAGATGCACCAGGCGCGGCAAGCGGTGGCGAATTCGCCACCGGTCGAGAGCGTCGTCCCAGGCGTACCAGGGGTGGTTGCGGTCGGGCAGCTCGGTGGCCTGCAGTCGCCACGTGGCTGGTGCCAGGATCGTTCGCCCGTACCGCAGTCGGGGAAGGAAGGGCACCTGCGCTCGCGCTGCGGCACCCCAGTTGAAAGCCGTCACCTGGGCGCACTGGGCACGCCCGACCTCGACAATGAACCGTGCCAGCGGCGGCGTGTGTATCCGCAGGTTGAGCGCGTGCATGCCGACCGCCTCGACCCGGTGGCCTCGCTCGGGGACCGCCAGGAACATGCGCCGGCCATCGCAGCCGACGGCCAGGTCGTCGACGGTGAGTACCGACCGCGACGGCCGACGGTGCTCGGCAAGGCTGATCACCGTCGGCAGAATCTGAACAGCGCGCGCAACGTGTGCCGTCGCCGGGTCCAGCGGCGAGAACGAGAGCTGCACAGGCACGGTGTCCCGGTCGCCGGCGGGCAGATCGGTGAGGCCGGCGGCGATTCGCCCGGCGTCGGTCGACCGCAGGACGCTGAGGAACCTCCCGGCCAGTCCGCCAGCCGCCCGGGAGACGCCGACCACCTCGATCCGGAAGTCACCCCGTGCCAGGGCGACCTCGTCGGCCGCCTGAACGCGGATGCTCGCCTCCAGGTGCGGGGGGAGACGAAGCCGCTGCGGACCCAGCTCCATCTGTGCGATCAGCGCATCGTCGAGGACAACCTCGTCGGTGCCGTCCAGGGCAGCGCGCTGGGCGATGGCGAGCAGGGCCTCGTCTCGTCGGGACATTGGGGGGCGGGGCTCCGCCGGTGCGGCCCCCGGGTACCCGTCCGGAAATCCGAGTCCGCTGTCCGGGTCGACGACATCCCGCAAAGGCACCAGTGAACCGAGCCCGTACCGCTCGTAGAAGCGCTGGTGATAGGCCTTCCAGGCGGTGGTGCCGTAGGGGTGGGCGCTCAATCGCGTCAGGACGAGGGCGGCCCGCTCGACCTCCCGCGCCACCTGGTCGGGAAGTGTCACCGAGGCGTCCAGCCGGAGGTCCACCGCGAGAGGCTCGTGCGTCGACAGTGCGAGGCCCCGCATCTGCGAGGTCACCTGTCGGCGTGCCGCCCGGGCCTCCTCGGACTGCGCGCTGTTGTGCCGGTGCAGCCCGAGATGGGCCTCGCGCAGCACCCGGACGATGTCGGCGACCACGGGGACCGTGGAGGCACCCACCTCGTCTAGTTGGAGCAGCAGGTAGCCGAGTGCGTCGGGTTCAGTGCTGGGTGCGTGCAGGTTGGTGATGAGGGCGCCAAGGGTGATCAGCTGGGTAACCGTCGAGGTCACCGTGGTCGCGCTGGCGTTGGGGAACGCGGCATGTACCTGTGAGGAGAGCACCTCCACCCGGATCGGGCTGTGCGCGGCGGCGACGGCAGTCCGTACCGGCGCCGAATACCGCAGCGACACCTCCGCTGCCGTCGGTCCGCCCTGCGGCCGAGCTTGCGGCTGATAGGGAATGACGAGCCGGTCGTCGCGTACGGTCATCGTGTTGTTCGCGACCACCGCGAGTTTGGTGACCACCTGAGGGCATGTCTCCAGGTGGGTGATCACGTTGGTGATCCACGCCGCACCTGCCCGCGCCACGGCCTGGTGCGAGGTACCCCACCGGCTGGGCAACCGAGACCCGAACACAGCTGGCGCCACTCCCGCGAGGAGACCGAACGGGGTCGGCCGGCCGAGTAGACGCTGCGCATATCGAGCAACGGCCTGGATTACCCGCCGTGTCTCACGGGTCGTGAGCGCGTTGTCCGCACACAGCTTGCCCACCTGCTCGGTGAGGACCGGACTGGCCTGGCTCACCGCATCGGCCACCGTGTCGATGGCCCAGACCTGGCGTAACCAGGCGACCCAGGCGGGCACCAGATCGGCGCGCGGCTCGGTCAGGTCCGGCCACGGCGGCAGCTCGATGTCAGGTTGGGCAACGGCGCGGACGAGCGCGGTGTGGGTTGATCGGTAGGCGGCGGAGCCTTGGGGAGAGCGCACACTGCACCTCAGCGAGGATCTGGGCGGGTTGCCGGCCGGCGCGAACGGAACTGATGCTTGCCGTCGTGCCGGCCGGCGTTGGAAGGTTGCCGGTCAGGCGACGTTGGTGGTGCAGGCGGTGCAGGTGCTTCCGCAGCCGTCGTCGGTCAGGTTGACCAGACCCGCGAGGTCGGCCACCTCCAGGAGGCTGACGTCGAGGTCGAACTCGTCGTCGCTGCCGATGGCGGTCTGCTCCAGGGTGCCGTTTGCCATTTCTCCTCCGATCCGAGAACCCGGGCCGAACTGACCCGGGGTGATGCCGAGGTGGTTGCCTCATGGCGGCGGTGCCACCCCTACCGCCCCCTTTGCGGGCGGAGCTGCGCAGCTGGTAGCTGTCGGGCGTTGGTGGATCAGGGCCGCGCGGAAATTCCGGCGCCGTTGGTCCTGCCGCGTTCGAGGATGAGCACGTACGAGAACAAGCCCGGCCGACGCTCGGTCAGTTCTTCCCGAGCGGCGAGGATCTCCCCGTTGCGCGGGTCGATCACGAGCTGGGACGTCGACCCGTCGGCGGACACGGCGAAGCCCAGGCCCCTGCGCCCGACGACGTCGCTGGTGTGGCCGAGGTACGTGATCCGGGGGACAGACGCGAGGACGCGCAGGACTGTCGCTCGCTGCTCCCGATCGAGGTATTGGCTCGCCGCGAGAGTGACGATGCCCCCGGCGAGCATTCGCGGGTACGCGGGCTCGGCCGCCAGCTCGCGCGGTGCCAGCGCGCCGGCCAATGTGCCCGCGTCGGTTGGCAGGGGTTCGGGCAGGTATGGATGCAGGGTGTTCGCCAAGTGCCGCGTCGAGGTCTCAGGCGCGTGTGCGAGCTGCTTCGGCTCGTCGCGTCCTGGCCGATGGGTGACGCCCGCGAGCTCGGGGAGACGACGGACGATCTCCTGACCCGAGCCGTCCGCGTCGTGCCGCCAACGCCGAAGATCCGTCCGGGTGATCGCATTGGTCGCGCGGGCCCAGGTCTGAATGTGCAGGTAGGTGTAGGGCTGGCCCACGGTTTCGTCGGCCGCTGTGCCCTCGATGTTTTCGGCAAGGAGCATCAACCGTTGCTGCGGGGTCAGGCCCGGGCCGGAGGCGGAAGTACTCGCTACCGCCGCAGGCTGACTCTCGGCAGCTGACGACTCTCGCCGGACAGGCGTGTCGCCCGCAGGCGTATTCGACTGACAGCCGGTGAGCAGGAGATCCACGACAAGGCCCACGCCCAGCAAGCGGAGACCGGGCCGTCCAAGCTGGGTCGCCGCCGCCGAGGTCACAGTGACCGCCGGCGTGACAGCGGGCCACTCGCGGGAAAGCCGCTCGGCCGGGCCGCGTCCGGTTTCCCACGCCACATCCGCCAGATCGTCGGTCCGCTCGTGGGCAGGATCAAGGGTGGCCCCGCGCGGTAGCCGAGTCGGACGTACAGCTCTCGATTGCGTAGGTTGCTCGCCTCCAGGTACGCGGGCATGCCGAGCGCGTCGAGCTGGCGGTGGCTGTGGTTGAGCAACGCCGCGCCGACGCCGCGGCTCTGCTGCTCGGGCTTGACAGCGACGTACGCGAGATAGTGGTGCGGCTCGATCGGATGAAAGGCCTCGAACACCGCGTCGAGAAGGGTGAACTTCGGCGCATACGACTCCGTGGCCGCTTCCAGCGCTGCCTGATACCCCGGCGACTCTCCGAGCGGGGGTTCGGCGCGGGGGTACCAGATCGACACGGCTGACAGGTCGGCGGTGGTGTCGACGTAACCGTGATCGAGGCCGTGGTTGAGGACGAGCTCGAAGTACCGGCGGTAGACGGTGTGGCGATCGGCGTGGTCGGGGACCAGCCAATCGGCCACGGGTCCGTCGAAGAACGCCGCGGCGAGGATTGAGGTCAGGGGACCTGTGTCGTCGCGGGTCGCCTGGCGCACGGTCACGGTGGTGCTGGTGGCGGTCATGCTCACTCCCTGGCTCGGGTCAGGCCGGCTGGCGGATGGCGTCAGGACTGCGCAGGGACGCGGTTGCGCTCTCCGCGCCGAGGCCGACGGCCTGGTAGATCTCGGGCTTCGCGGCGCGGAGAATCAGTGCCCAGACCGTGCCGACGAGGGCGGCAGCGACGTACGCGGTGGGGAAGAGCCAGCGCAGTGGCGACTGCGGGGCGACGCCGAGGAGGGTGTCGAACTCGCGCACGGTGATGGCGAGGATCGCGGCCAGCGCCAGCGTGGCAAGCTCCAGCATTCCGTTTGCCATGTGTTCCTCCTTCTCGGTTCCACGGGTCTCCCTGACCCGCGATGGAGCTGGGTCTCCGTACTTCTGGAACGGTCGCCGGTACCGCCGCTACTGGCGGAGATCGAGGGCATTACCTCAGGCGCATGACCACCGTCTCGTCGGTGGCAGAAACGGTCGACACCAACTGCAGGATTGGGGTGCTCCGGGCGCGCTCAGACCGACGATTCTGAGTAGGGGTTCCGCCAGCCAGGGGCGCAGGGCTGGGATACGTGGTAATGACTCGTGCCGCCCAGAAGTAGTACTCGCACGGGAAAGGCTTGAGTTGATGGAAGTAGACGTAGCAGCCGAGACAGAAGCCGTCGTCGTCCCGATGGATGTCCAGGACAACGCGCGCGGTCGCACGGAACTCGCTGTCCGGCGGGGGCTGCGCGGCCTGGCTCCTGGCCACGTCGGCGGTCTTCACGACGGCCTCTCCTTCTCGAGGTCACCGATCTCGCCATCGATCCAGACCAGCTCGGCGCCGTGGATGAGTTCGCAATGGACAGCTCTGCTGCAGACGGCGACCGCCTGGCTGTCGAGGCTCAGCGAGACGGCGGAACCGTCGGGCAGTTCGATACCCCACGCGATGACCGCTCGGCTGTCATCGCCGTCCGGGTAACGCACCAAGGCGAACCGACGGGGAACCGTGATGTGCTCGCCGATCATGAACCGCTCCTGTCCGGTGCACGGCCGCAGGTGGGCTGCCTGCCCCTCCGGTGGCTGTGTGGCGAGTGGTCCGCGGTGGCGTGCCGGCGCACGATGGCACCGGCACGCCACCACGTCACCAGTGGTCCGGCGCCGGATCGCACGGGGGACGGCGATCCCGAACAGCACAGACCTCCGGTGTACGCGGGCGGGAAGGCTGCCGACGTCTCGGGTTAACGCCTGCCTGCTCTCCTGCCGCGTACTGGTCCGAGGCGAGCGGGCCGCCTGCACAGCACCCACCCCGAACCCGTCCAGGCCAGTGTCACGACGGTTGTCCTCACCGACCGGAGACTCGTCCGCTCCGGCCGTCAACCTCTGAGCGGGAACCCGGAGTTGGCGGTGGCGTCTGACTGGCATGGCAACGACCTTGGCCGATCCCGGTTGTCACCAGCTAGCCACCGGTGAGCGCCCCACGGTGGGCGTCTCACAGTGAGATGGCCGGCTACGGAACCCTGTGGCAGGGCGGACATCATGCCAGGGGACGACTACTCTGCGCAGTATCCGCAGCCGGAGGAGGTGACATCCATGCAGCGGGTCGTCAGACCGCAGTGGTGGCACGAGGGCGCCTATCGCGGTGTCGCCATGCGCGTACACCTCGCACGCCACGACATCGGAGCCGTCTTCGGCTTTCTGAAGGAACGGGGCTTCAGTTGGTCCTCGGTCGCGGCCGCGACGGGCTTGGGCGCCAGCCGTGTCTCAGAGATCGCCGCAGGCCGGCGCATCGTCACCGACTACGCCGTACTGGAGCGCATCGCTGAAGGACTGCTTATCCCGCGGCACTATATGGGGCTCGCACTTGACGAGCAGGCTCAGCACTACCGGCAGGGGACGTCCATCGAGCCGGTTGAAGTCGTTGCGCCACTCGATCCTCGCGAGTTGCTCGGCGTCGTCGCGAGCATCGCGGTAGGCGCCATACCCGTCGGCGTAGAGCGGTATCTGCCCGGCTCTCCGGATATCGCAGTCCCCGGCGCCGTCGGCCATGACGAGGTAGCCACCGTGCGAGCGGTGACCGCTTTCCACCGCCGACTCGACGCCGCCGCCGGCGGAGGCCGCTGCCTGCAATCCGCACGCGGTTACGTGGCATGGGCGACGAAGCTCCTGCAAGTGAGGTGCACCGAGGTGGTGACTGCCGACCTGCAGGATGCTCTCGCCGAGTTGCACAACCTTGTCGGCTGGGTGGCGCACGATCTCGACGATCACGACATGGCGCGTCGGCATCTCACTCAAAGCCTCGTGCTGGCCCGGCAGACTGACTCGCTGCCACTGCTCGCAAATTCGCTGTATCGCCTCGGGCGGGTCAGTCTGCACCAGGAGCAGCCCGCAGAAGCATTGCAACTCTTCGGCCTTGGGCAGCTCGCGGCGCAGCAAGCTGCCTGCCACGCCAGCGTCGCCATACTGCACGCAAACACCGCCTGGGCCTACGCACTTCTCGGTGCCGACCGCCAAGTCGTCGACAGCCTGGCCCGTGCACGGCGTGAGCTCGATCAGGCCGACCTGGACACCGCGCCGGCCTGGACTCACTTCGCGCTGACCGAGGCTGACGTCCATGGAATCTCGGCCGTCGCCTATTCCGCCCTGGCCCGTCACCCGGAGCACGTGCGGTACGTCGACCGCGCTGCCGAGCACTCGCACCAGGCGGTACGGCTACGCCGCCCGCAAGATCGTCGGTCGTTCATCTTCGACCTGATCTCGGTAGCCACGGCGAGTACTCTGGCCGGTGATCTCGCGACCGCTGGCGAATACGGGATGAAGGCGGTGGGCCTGGTGGCGGATGGGATGCGATCAGCTCGCGTTAACGATCGGTTGAACGCTCTGTGGGAGCTTGCCGCGCCGAAGGCCGCGCGGGAACCGGCGCTTGCTGCCCTCGGCAGCAGGATCGCCGAGCTACAGGGGGACTGATGACCACCGCACTCAGCGATACTGTCGCCGCTGAGCTCCATGGCCATCTGAGCGACGTCTGTGCTCAGGTCGGCGTGGACCCGGGTGGTGCCAGGCTCGTCAAGTACACGATGAACGCAGTCTTCGTGGCGCCGCCGTTTGTGATCCGACTTGCCGCCGGTCCCCATGCTGCGACGCTCGCCCGGCGGGTGGTGTCGGTGGCAGCAAGTCTGGAGCAGGTCGGCATGCCCACCGTGCGGTTGGCCTCCGGCGTGACTGCTCAGCCGATCTTCAGTGGGGACTGGGTTGCCACGGCGTGGCAGTACGTTCCCACCGCTGGCGACGAGCCCGAGCCGGTCGACCTGGCTGCGCCGCTTCGTGAGCTCCACAGCCTTGACCGGCTCGATGTAGCGCTGCCGCGCTGGTCGCCAATCGAGAAGTTCCGACGGCGTCTCAACGCTGCCGCTGCGCTACCACCTCAGGGAGCCAACGAGCTGGAGCGATGGTCGAGGGCAGAGTTCGGGGTTCGAACCATCGACCTGCTAGGCGATCTTCACCGCCGCTGCGACAAGGCGGAAGAGGATCTGGATCGGGTCGCCTGGCAGCTGCCGCCAGGCGTCATTCACGGCGACGCACACACCGGGAACATCCTTCTGGCGGCATCGGGTGGTGGTGCCACTGCTCGCCCGCGGCCTCTACTCTGCGACTTAGACGGAATGTGCATCGGCCCGCGGGAGTGGGATCTCGTACCAACCGCCCACGGAGCCGCCCGGTTCGGGCGCTCACGGACCGCCTACAAACTCTTTGTCGATGCCTATGGCGTTGACCTCATGGCTTGGACCGGCTGGACGGTCCTGCGCCGGATTCGGGAGCTGCAGCTCGTCACCAGCACTATCGATGCACTCGCTGGCCGCCCCGAAGTCGCCCGCGAGCTGGCCCACAGGCTGCGATCGCTCTTCGCAGACGATCTTGGAGCCACATGGCAACGCTACCGGTAGTGCTGAGTAGGTGACGGCCTTGCATCCCTGGCGTCCCTGAGGCGTGCGACACGGGGAGCTGTTCCGCTGGTGTTTAACCAGCAGGACACGCCCGGTGCGCATCGCCTGGCACGCTCGAAATAGGGTGACCAGCAGGCACACTGGGGCCTTCCGGTCGCCCCCCTTCACGAGCAGGGACACCCCGACTTATGGCAGTAACGCAGCAGGAGATCGAGAGCCGGTTGTGGGACGCCGCCGACGAGCTACGCGTGGCGATGCCCGAAGCGCAATACTCCTCGGTCGTCTTCCCGCTGATGTTCTGGAAGTACCTGTCCGACACCTGGGACCACCAGCACCAGGCGTTTCTGGCTGAGAATAAGGGTCTCCTAGACAGCCTCTCGGCCGAGGAAGCCCACGAGATCGAGTACCGCGACTACCAATCATTCGAGATCCCGCTCATCCGCCCCGGTACCGTCCAGCAGCGTCGCGCTTCCTGGTCGTCGATCCTCGCCAGCATCACCCAGCCCGGCCTCGGCCAACGGGTCCGCGCCTCCCTGCAGGCCATCGAGACGGCCAACCCTGGCAAGTTTTCCCGCCTATTCGGTTCCCTGACTTGGACCTCTGAAGAGGTGCTGGCAGGGGAGGTGCTGGCGGCGGTCCTGCAGGCGATGGACCGCACCCCGAAGATGCACGAGGGCAACATGTCCCACGACGTGCTCGGTGGGGCGTACGAGTACCTGCTGAAGCGGTTCTCCGACGGGTCCGGCACCCGCGCTGGCCAATTCTTCACCCCGCGCGAGGTCGTCGAGCTGATTGTCGAGATCCTGGCCCCCAAGAGCTTCGAGTCGGTGTACGACCCGACCTGCGGGTCGGGCGGCATGCTCATCGCCTCCGCGAACCTGCTGAAGGCTCACGGCGGGCGTGGCTACACGCTCCGCCTGTACGGGCAGGAGGCGGTGCCGGAAACCGCGGGTGTGGCACGCATGAACCTCTTCATGCACAACCTCACCCAGTTTCAGGTCGAGGTCGGCGACACCCTGAAGGACCCGCGCTTCAAGAAGCCGGACGGGTCCATCGAACAGTTCGATGTGATCGTCGCCAACCCGCCCTACAGTCTGAAGTGGAAACCCTGGACCAAGGACCCGCGCGCCATCGGCGGTGTCGCTCCGCAGTCGTCGGCGGACTGGGCGTTCGTGCAGCACATGATCGCCAGCATGGGACCGAAGAAGGGCCGTGCCGGCGTCGTCCTACCCCACGGCGTCCTCTTCCGGGGTGGCCAGGAAGCAGCCATCCGTCAGCGCGTTCTGGACGACGACCTCTTGGAAGCCGTGATCGGTCTGCCGGCGAACCTCTTCTATTCGACGTCGATCGCGACCTGCATTCTGGTGTTTCGTGCCCCTGGCACCAAGGCCGAGGAGCGCCGGGACGGGGTGCTGTTCATCGACGCCTCCAAGCGGTTCACCAAAGCCAAGAACCGTAATGTCCTCACTGCGCTCGACATCGCTGACGTGGTCACCGCCTACCACTCGGACTTCGAGGCCAACGGCAACCCGGTCGATCCTGACGGCGACGGCGGACTCGCGGCGCGATTCGTCTCCGGCACGGAGATCGCGGCGAACGGGTACGACCTCAACATCGGGCGGTACATCAAGCAGGCCGCCGCCGAGCAGGAACATCTCGGCACCCTCATCGATGCCTACAACATCGCCCGAGCTGAGCGCCAGAAGACCGAGAAGCGCATGCTTGCTGTCCTCGCAACCGCCGGGATCGAGGGCTTCGATGAGTGACTGGCGCCATGTTCCTGCGGGGAAGATCGCCCGCCAGCGGCGGGAGATAGTCCGCCTGGAACCAGGTACCGGATACCGCACGATGGGTGTGCGGTGGTACGGCAAAGGCGGCTACGCCAGGGGTTTCGTAACGACTGAGACGGTCAAGGCCAAATTTCTCTATAGGGCGCGTGAGGGAGACTTTACATTCAACCGAATCGACACTCACAAGGGTGCATTCGATGTCGTTTCCGCTGAGCTTGACGGTGCTCTGGCGACGAATGAATTCCCGCTCTACGAAGTGAACGAAGAGGAAGTGGACGCCCGCTTCCTCCTCCTCAACTTCCAGCGTTCAGAAGTTTTGCGGCAGATCAGTGCGATGCGCGCAGGCTCCGAGGGGCGTGCGCGATGGAAGGAAGCCGACTTCGAGGCGTGGGTGGTTCCCGTGCCGCCGCTTCCTGTCCAGGGGCGGATCATCGAGGTCATCGGCGCGGTCGAGAACCAGATCACCGCACTCGACGCCGAGGCAGATAGTCTTCTTCGCCTCCGTAACGCTGCTCTGGGAGACATACTCTCCCGTGGCGGTGAAGGATGGTCGTCCGCTCCGTTGTCGAAAGTTGGGACGCTCGGCCGTGGCCGCCGGTTCGTGAAGAGCGACTACGTGCACTCCGGCCTGGGATGCATCCACTACGGCCAGATCTACACGGATCACGGGGCGTCGGCTACACGCACGGTGACGTACCTGCCCGAGAGCTTCCGCGGCTCGATGCGCTTGGCACAACCCGGCGATGTGGTAATCGCCGGGACGAGCGAGAACGTCGAGGACGTCGGTAAGGCTGTTGCTTGGCTGGGTGATGATGATGTGGCGGTTCACGACGACTGCTTCATCTTCCGTCATGATCTCGACCCGAAGTTCGTCTCGTACTTCTTCGCCTCGCCCCTCTTTCACCACATGAAGCGTCGGTTCACGAGCGAGACCAAGGTTGTTCGCGTCTCCGCCGCAAACCTCAATAAGATCGTTATGCCCGTGCCGCCTCGTGATGAGCAGGAGCGCATCTCGGGAATGGCTGACGCGATGGACACCCAGGTCGCCGCCCTCCGTGCTGAGGCGGAACGTCTCCGTCAGGCACGGGTGGCACTGCTCTCGGGTCTGCTGGACCGCACCATCGACATCGAGTCGGCCAAGCTGGAGGTCTGAGCCATGGCGAAGGGCATTCGAGAGCGCGAGTTCCAGAACCTGATGATCCAGTGGTCCCTCCCCATGGGTTGGCGTTTCACAGCGGGCAGGTCGCTGCAGCGAGAGACGACGCAGACGGTGGTCGCCAGCCAGCTGCGGAACGCCATCGTCCGGCTCAACCCCGGGGTGATCGACGGGTTCGACGTCGATCCGGTGGTCGAGGAGATCGTTGCCACGGTCAACGCCGTTGAAGGCGGGCTGGTGCGGGCCAACGAGCAGGTGCTACGCCTGCTGCGCGGGCAGAAGGAGTTCCGGGACGCCGACGGCGTGTGGCACGCCTTGAGGGTCATCGACGTCGAGCGCCCGACCGCCAACACGCTGGTTGTGTCGGACGAGGTGACCATCACTGTCCCCGGTAAGACCTCCCGCCGGTTCGACCTCGTGTACTGGGTCAACGGGCTGCCCTTGGTCGTGGTCGAGGTGAAGTCGCCGACCGCGAAGTCCGGGTGGGTTGACGCCGCCCGCGAGATCAACGACGTGTACACCACCGATTACCCGTGGTTCTTCACCCCCAACGTTTTCGCCGCCGCCTCCGACGGGCTGAACCTGCGATTCGGTGCCGCCGGTGCGCCCACGAACCTGTGGCAGCCGTTCCGGTCCACCGCCGACGACGAGAACCTGTCCGGCCAGGCCGACGTGCAGCGCTCCGTCGAGCTGCTGCTCAACCCGGCCACCGTCCTGGACATGCTGGCGAACTTCGCCCTCTTCGACACCTCTGGCGGTGGGGTGGACAACAAGTACCTGCCCCGCTATCCGCAGATGGAGGCGGCGCACCTGATCCACGAGCGGGTCCTAGAGGGCGGATCGAAGGGCCTGATCTGGCACCACCAGGGCTCCGGAAAGACGCTGCTGATGGTGTTCGCCGCCTCGCTCCTGCTGGCCGACACCCGCACCGAGTCACCCACGATCATCCTGCTCTCCGACCGCACCCAGCTCGTCCGGCAGACCTCTGGGGTGTTCACCTCGGCGATGGGGGACGCCTACTTCCACCAGCCTGCCACCAGCCAGGAGTTGCGTTCTCTGCTGGCCGACGACGTGCGTGGCGTCATCTCCACGACCGTTCACAAGTTCGCCGACGCCGGCAAGGACCTGTCGACCCGGGGCAACATCATCGTGCTGGTCGACGAGGCACACCGCACCCAAGCCGTCAGCCGGGACCGGGGGAGACTCCGCGGCAGGCCTACCCTGGCCGAGCAGATGCGCGCGGCACTGCCCAACGCGAAGTTCTTCGGAATGACCGGCACCCCTCTCAGGAACCTCGCCACCGACACCTTCGCCCTTTTCGGCGAGGAGGCCGACCCGGGCAGGGTGCTGCACCGGTACTCCGTGTCGAGGTCTCTGCGGGACGAGGCGACCGTCCCGGTCATGCTGGACCCGCACCCGGTCTCCTTCGAGATGAACGACCAGGAGTTGCAGGCCGAGTTCGACCAGTTCGCCGACGACTTCGACCTCGACGACCCCGACCGTGAGGCCCTGTCCCGCAAGTTCGGGCGACTCACCTCGGTGTTCGCCAACCCCGACCGTATCCACACGGTCTGCCAGGACATCGTCGATCACTACCTGGCTGGCGCCTACCGCAACGGCCTCAAGGCCCAGGTCGTCGCCTACAACCGCCAACTGGCCGTGGCGTACACGGACAAGATCAACGAGCTGCTGGCCGGCTTCGAGGCCTCACAGGTGCTGACCGAGGTCGGGAAGCATGCCCGGATTACCGCCGAGGTGAACATCTCCGTCTCCGATTCCAAGGACGAAGACCCCGCCATGCGGCCGTACCGCCTCTCGGAGGCCGAGGAGGAGGAACAGAAGCGGCGGTTCCTCACACCTGACGACCCGCTGTGCTTCCTGGTGGTGACCGCGAAGCTGATGACCGGGTTCGACGCCCCCAACGAGGGCGTCCTCTACCTGGACAAGCCGCTGAAGGCCCACACCCTGTTCCAGACGATTACCCGCCCGAACCGCACCTGGGTATCCCCGACCGGATTCGTAAAGACCTCCGGCGTGGTCGTGGACTACATCGGCCTGGCCGAAGAAGTGCAGCGCGCCGTCGTCGACCCCACCGCCGAGGGGACCGGCGAGGGCGGCGGATTCGTCACCGATGTTTCCGAGCTGGTCGCCGAGTTCCGAACCACCTTCGCCCGCATCGAAGACCTCCTCGCAGACGCCGACGACCTGGACCTCACGGTCCACGGATACGAGTCCGTGCGGGCCATCAACGCCTTCCTGGACACCAACCCCGGCGCCGCCGAGGTGTTCTCCAAGGATTACCGGCTCCTGGCCCGCCTGTACCCGCTCATCAACACCGACAAGCGGATCGCCAAGTACCGGGACGGCTTCGGGCTGTTCGGATCCGTGTACACAACCCTGTTCAAGAAGTCCTCCGACGAGGAGAGGAAGGAACGGCTGGGCGAGCTGGGACCGATGGTCCTAGAGATCATCAACGCCCACGTCCACTCCTTCTCCGTGGTCGCCTCCCAGGAGGAAGCCCTTGTCCTGGACGCCCAGGGCATCACCATCCTCAAAGAGTTGATGGCCCTCGTCCGCCCCAAGCCCGGCAAGGACGACGGCGAGGACAAGACACCCCCCTCCGCGGCGGAGATCCTGGACCACATCAAGGCCGCCCTCGACAAGGGGGTCGAACCAGGGTCCGCGAAGTACACCGCCCTCGCCGAGCGGATCAGGCTCCTGCGGGACAGGATCATCCAGAATGCCCAAGACGCCCTGGAGTTCCTGGCCGAAGCACTCCGGATCGCCCGGGCCATCGTCAACGCCGAGAAACACCCCGACGAAGCCATCATCGTGCTGGACGACGACCGGGTTGGCGTCTTGTCGCGGATCATCCACGACCACGCACCGCCCGGCCTCAACGTCACGGAGAGGAACCTGGCCGAAGAAATCGACCAGGTGGTCACCCGGACCCTCGCCCAGTCATGGGACAACGCAGACGCTCGCAACCGGGGCGTCCGCCGCGCCACCGCCGCCGTCTTCCGCCGGTACATGTTGAAGCCGGTGGGGGAGCCGTACGACTCCACCGTCGCCTACATTGAGGCTCACTACCTCGTTGACTGACGAGACACGACGCCTTGGCGCCCTGTGGTGTTCGGCGGACTCGTCGCGCTGCTCGGCCAGCCGGAGAGGCAGGCACTAGCGTACTGATGAAGATGCCCGAATGGGGTGTTCGGGGATAGCCGTGCCACTTGCCGAAAACCGCCACGATGACCTTGGAGCGGAGAGGCCCGCAGCGGCTCAGGTTGATCGATGTCGTCCGCTGGCTGCAGGTAAGCTTCCACCGGCTCAAACGCGTAGGATGAGCCATCCACTGTGGGCTGAGGCTGCGGATTTAGGGGGCGAAGCTTTGAGCTCGATTCGACGCGGCTCTAGTCAAGTAGAGGCGGCTGTCCAGGTGCGACAGGTCGAAGCAGCCCTTCGATCAGTCTATGTGGAATCGGGCCTTCTCGACCTCAGCGATCTCGAGGACAAGCCGGAGGAGGAGCTTACACCGCGCGCGCTTTCCCGAGCACTCGCGGCGCAAGCCGTGCGGATGGTGACGGGTTGGACGCCGCAGGACGCGGCTGCTGCCGTGATCGATGGCGACGGAGACCAAGGCATCGATGCGATTGCCGTGATTGGTGGTCCTGACCCCCACGTCTTCCTCGTTCAGGCAAAGTGGAGTAAGTACGGAAACGCCAAGTCCGAGCGGTCTGCGGTGATGGAGTTGCTCGCCGGGCTGCGGCTCATTGACGACGAAAACTTCACTCCGTTCAACTTCCGCGGCCGGCCCCTTGCTGAGTCAGCCAAGACCGTAATGTCCAGCGGACCGGTTCCTGTGACGCAGGTGATCGTGCTGATGCGTGCCGAGCCGGTAACCGCGGGCTTCTTAGCCGCCGTCGAGGCTGGAGAGACCGAGTTCAACCGTCATGGCCCTGTTCTGGACAACCGCATTATTCTCTCTGCTGAAATTTGGACCTCCGTGCGTGAGGACATGGCGCCTCGGCCCGTCGATCTGGAAGCGGAGCTGTTCCCGTGGTTTCCCATCACGGTCCCCTACGAGTCTTATCAGGGTGTCGTCCAAGCCGACCAAGTCGCCGATTGGGCGAAGAACGGCTCCAATCTCTTCCATTTGAACATTCGTAATCCGCTTGGCCGCACGCCTATCAACAACGAGATGATTGAGACGTTGGTTGATGAGCCTGCCCACTTTTGGTACTTCAACAATGGCGTCACGATCCTTTGCGAATCGGTTGAACGTGTCCAGCAGTCAATGCGTGCGCCACAGTCTCGCCCGCTTCGGCTGACGTTGAAAAACGCAAGCGTGGTGAATGGTGCCCAGACAGTTAAGTCGGTGGCGGAAGCCCTCGAGGCAGATGACGATGTCGCGTCAGCGCAGGTGGGCGTCCGTGTCATCGTGACGGGCAAGTCTGTCGAATTCGCAAAACAGGCCACTCAGGCGACCAACCGGCAGAACAAGGTTGAGTATCGAGACTTCATTGCGCTGGACCCAGTGCAGGCATCGATCTTGGAGGAGATGCGCGCCGAGCTGGGGCTCGACTACAGTGTTCGCCGCGGTGAGCTTGAGCCAGAGCCAGACACTGGATGTTCGGTCGTGGAAGCCGCCTGTGCCCTTGCTTGCGCCCATCCCGATAGCCAATACGCGGCTCGCATGGCGACGACTCTCGACGTGCTCTGGGAGAGGGGCTCGCAAGGAATCTACGACGTTCTTTTTCGGCCGCAGCCGGGGGTCTACCTGTTGTGGAACGCGGTGCAGATCCTACGCCAGGTGCGGCGGACACTCCACGACCTGAAGCCTCGGTACGAGGGTCGCGGTGCCGCGCTCGCGGATCATGGTGTTTACCTGCTCACGCACCTGGTCTTCCATCAACTCGACACCGAATCCATCGACGAGCCTGACCCCCGACTCGATTGGGCTGCGCAGGCACTTGCGCAAGTCGGAGACTTGGTGGAGGGGCTGTTACCGACGGTCGTCGCGGTGATCGATGCCCTCTACTCGGATCGGTCCCAGATTCGATCAGTATGCGCGGATGTCGACCGCTGTCGCGAAGTGACACAGAAGGTGCTCACCGGAGCGGAGGTGGAGAGCATCAATGTCCACAACAAGTACCGACGCGTACCACCCACCAAACGTAAGCGCCGTCCTAATGCAGTCTCGGTCATCATCGACCGAGGCCTTCTAGACGAAGGTGCGGCTCTCACACTGCTCACCCCGCTGGCCGCTGAAATCGAGGCTACGCGGGACTGGCTGGCTGCAGACGCTCGACGAGCGCGAGGCACGTGGGTTCCTCATCGATCAAGGCCGATCTTGTGGTCGGCAGACGGCCAGCAATATTCACCGTCCGGGTTGATCATGAAAATATGGGAGGAGGCTGGTTGGGAAAAGCACCCGGTTGCTGTTCAGGGAACCGCGCGCTGGACCGTCGAGACGGGCGAGACGCTCACTGACCTCGCCTGGCGTGACCTCCAGGATCAATGAATGGCCCGGCTCCTCGGCCCGAACCATCTCGGCACGCAGGCCGCCGCGTTGAAGTTCGGCTACTGGCGGACGAAGGCGTCGCCGCCGAGGACAGGAAGCAGAACCGGCGCACCGACTCGTAGGGAACTGAAGCCCGGTGCGCCGCGGCTCGGAGGCAAACAGGTCTGACCGTGGGTGCTGGCGGGGCCTATCAGCCGCTGCTCGACGGGTTCTGAGCCGCACACGGGGCGTGGCCGTTGGCCAGCTGTCACTGCGACTTACCCTCCCGTAGTTGCGCCCTGCAACGTTCGGTCCCGGGCGGCCGCAGGAGCCGGGTATAGGTCTTCCTCAAGCGCGTCGACGGCCGAAGTCCATGCATCGATATCCTCCAGGGGAGGTGCCGGATCTGGGTTGCGGCCGTGCAGGATCTCGCAGATCGCGACGTATGCCTCTAGCGCGCCGGCGATCGCCTGCATGCGGCAGAGCTGGGCCTCTGGCGAGAGCCCTGGCTCGCCGATGCTGAGGTACAGCCGTCGTTCGATCATCGAGATGTCCGGCTTCGCAGCAATCACCGTGCTGGGCAGCCTGGCCGCTGCGCGCTCGATGCGAACGCGGAGCACCAGCGCCGCGAGCGCCGCCTTTTCGGCCGTGCCGCCGGGCCACCCCTGGTAGGCGGCCTGGAGATCCGCTAGCTCGACGTCCGGGTAGGTTGCCATCTCAGCTCCCGATCTGCTGAACGGCTTTAATGATCTTCCGAGTTTGGCGTATCCAAAGCTGCGGGTCTCCCTCAGGGGCGCGGCCGTGCGCTGCGCCGTTGAGTGCGTGCACGGTCGGGGTGAAGCCGTTGACGTCGATGGCTCGCAGGCCCGCACGGCGGGCATAGGTGTTTAGGAGCGCCAACTGGTCGAGAGTCTTCCGCGCTTTTCGAAGGTCGGCGACGACTGTGGCTTCGGGCGAGCCGACCTGCCGGCCCAGCATCTCGATCTGTGCGACGACTTCGGTATCGACCGCCTGCCGGCAGATGGCAAGCGTCATTGCGGTGACGGCGGCGGGGGTTCCGATGGATGCCGCCTTCTCCGCCCCGAGGATTCGCTGGATCTCGTCAAGCCGCTGAATCCCGGGGCTAGCCACGTGCCTCACTCGGACCTGCGGCCGGCCGTCACCGTGCCGGTCCATACGGATGTGCGACGGCATTGCGCCCAGGCCACGAAGCTCGCGCCAGAGGCGGTCGTCGTGAGTGAATACGACGACCTGGAAGCGCTCAGCGAGGGTCATCAGGTGCCGAGCCAGGTACCGCACTCGCCAGGTGTCGAACGCGTGGATCGGGTCGTCGAGGATGAGGAATCCGAAGGGACTTTCTGGCTGAGTAGCACGGGGCAGGTACGTGGCCAGCGAGAGTGCGTTGCGCTGGCCGGTACTTAGGACCGCGGAGCTGTTCTTGCCGGCTGGCAGCGCGACGTCGCCGTCGACGAGGTCCAACGCCACATTTCGCCGCATCTTCGTACCGCCGGTGAGAGCGATGCCGGTCAGCTTGAGGTCCGCGTCCGGGTTGAGCACGGACCACAACTCCATCACCTCCTTCCCGATGGGCGCGAAGATGTCCTCACGCGCGGTTCGGATCCACCGGTCGACCTTGCGGTCCAGCCGCTCGGCCACAGCGAGCCTCGTCAGCGCCGGCCGTTCCTGGCTGCGGACGTCCATCCACGATCCGATGTGCGCGCGGACCGTTGCCTGCGCGGTGATGACGTCGTCACGCCGGGCGAGAAGGTCGTCGCGGACCTTCGCGTACCAACCGACTAGATCGGCGCTCTCGTCAAGCGCCTCAGTCAGCGACGCCACGGATGGCGCCATGGTGGCGAAATCTGTGGCCAGGCGGACGAGCCGGTCCCACTGCCTAATCCGTAGTTCAGTCGCGGAATCCGTCACTTGGGTCAGTGCCCGGCGCAGCGATTCGGTCAGCGGGGTCGGGAAGCTTCTGCCAAGGTCGCCCAGCGCCGTAGCTGCGGCGGCCTTCGCATTGCGCAGCTCCCGGGTAGCCGTCCTCAGCCGGTCGGCATCCTCGGAGGCACGCCGTATCCACTCGTGCCCGGCCGCCCCACAAACCGGGCATACGTCCCGGTCACGGAGGTCGTCGAGCCGCGCGTCACCGAGGGCAAGTGCCTTTTGAAGCACCGCCAGGAGCGCGTTTGCCCCGGCCGCATCCGAACCGATGGCGTTTTCCAGCCGGACGAGCGCGTTGACGGCCCGTACGCGAAGCCCGTCATCCACCGCCCAGGTGTCGGGCAGGCCCAGCGGCGGCGGCGCCGTCTCCGGCAAGGTTTCGGTCAACACCATGATCCGAGCCTGGGCCTCCTCGTCCGGGAAGGCGCCGCAGTTCCGCACCGTCCTGGCCAGTTCTTCCTGGCCCGCCTTAACGATGCCGTTCAGGGCGCTCGTGTGGGCGGCCTCTACAAGGCGCCTGGCCACCGCGCCCTTGTCCCGGTCAGTTTTGAGC
Organism: Micromonospora sp. NPDC005220; assembly: GCF_040607895.1. Taxonomy (NCBI): domain Bacteria; kingdom Bacillati; phylum Actinomycetota; class Actinomycetes; order Micromonosporales; family Micromonosporaceae; genus Micromonospora; species Micromonospora sp. NPDC005220. The sequence continues at coordinate 12,014 of NZ_JBEXHP010000020.1, read as the reverse complement.
AGGGCCTGTAGTTCTTCGAGTGCGGTCAACTCAAACGCGTCTTTTAGGAACGTGTGCAGATTACTCGGATCTTGAATGACCTGGGACATCTCCGGATACAGCAGCACTGGCATGTAGCGTTCGAATGCCTCCGTCCACTCGCTGGGCGGCGTACTGAGTGAACCGTCCGCGTTGCGCCATTGAACAACCTCATCTGCCCCGCAGAAAATCTCTATGTCGCGTCGCCCGTTGCTGACTGTGGTGACAATGTCGCGGTGCGGATAATGAATGTTGTTCGCCAGCACCTGGTAGGACCGCTTGGTTCCGCTGCTAAGGGTGTGTCGGGCGCCGTCGGCGATGCTCGTCTTACCGGTGCCGTTGCGCGCGGTGACGATCGTGAGGCCCGCAGTTGGCTTTAGAGGCAGGTCGACGGCTTCCTCGGCGACTCCTATGTGACCCCGGACATGCACGTTCCGTACATACCAAGGCCCGTCAGCGGTGGTGACGCTCGTTGCCAGATTCGGGTTCTTGGCCCGGATTAGCTCCAGAAGCAGGTCCCGCATATCCGGCTCAAGTTCTGCTGCAGCGGCGGTGATGTCAGCCCAGGTGAGCAGGACACGCTGCGAAGGGTGTTCGGCGACCACGAAAGAGCCCTTTCGGCTTGCCGGCCGTGGACAGTCGCCGCGTTTGTCTCGTGCCGGACAACGATGGGTGGGCCGAAGGTCGGCCCAGCAGCGAGCCGCACAACATATCCCGCGCGTCAACCTCATGCCAGCAACACGCGCAAACCAATGATCTAGCCAAAGCGTACAGATGTTCTAATCTCCAGGCAGATGGCAAGATGTGAGGTGAGGACGCATTCCGGGATGTCCCGAGTCGGAGTCAGCAGTGCTTCCGCCCTCGGGTGGCACGACGTGCGGCACTACGTGGTGCGGCCTCGGTGGTCGGGCGCGGTCTCCGGGCGGGGCGGAGTGACCATGCGCGATGTGAGGGAGGGCCCCGGCTGCGTCGGCGAGTTGCGCGACGCGTGGTTTGCGGTCATTGCGCCTCCGGCGGGGGCGCTCCGGCTCCTGGATGGCCGGGGGCCGTCCGCGGCCGCCGGCTCCGAGGGTGGTGGCGGTAGGCCATCCTGTCTGCCAACGACCCGGGCAAGCCGAGCAGACCGCCGCCCGGCCCGCCAGCGTCCGTACGAGCCGTCGAGGTCCGCAGGCCGTGGCGGGCCGGGCGGCGGCCCGCTCCCCGGCGGGCGGGTCGATGGCAGACAGGATGGCCGATGCTTCGGGAAAGGAGTGGCTCGCTGCGGTCGCCCGACGTCGTCCGGTGGTGGATTCCGTGACCGGCTTGGTTCCACGGCTTCGGCTAGGGTCGATGGCGCAAGGCCCTGGGATCACCGCACGAATGAGGTGGCGCGTATGGCAAGGACTGTGCAGATGCGTACGTACACGGTCCGGGCTGGGCTGCTGGATGATTGGGTGGACCGATGGCAGCGGCTGGTCGTCCCGCTGCGCCGTGACCTTGGCTTCGAGATCCATGGGTCGTGGAAGGACCGGGCGCGGAATCAGCACATCTGGGTGATCTCCCACGAGGGTCCTGAGTCGTTCGAGGAGGCCAACGCCGCCTACTGGGCGTCGGAACGACGCAAGACGCTCGGCCTGGACCCGGACGACTACCTGGTTGGCGAGGAGACCCGCGATGTCGAGCAGACGCTATGAGTCCGGGTGGCCAGGTAGTAGATGGGCCTGCCGTTCGTCGTTCGTGAGCGCACGGAATGCCCGTGAGCCTGCTGCCACGGTCAGCTCGTCCAAGTCGACGACGTCCGCCCACACGCGGGCAGTGCCATCCACCGAGCCAGTCACGATCTGCCGCCCGTCCGGCAGCCACGCCAGGCTGGTCACAGCGTCGCGGTGAACGCCGACCACCTCGCTTTGGTCGTCGTCCGCGCTGGCCCAGATCCGTATGGTGCGGTCGTCTGAGCAGGACGCGAGGCGTCGGCCGTCTGGTGCCCAGGCCACCGAGCGGACTCGCTTGTCGTGGCCGGTCATTACCCGCGGCTGGTCGGATCCCGTCAGGTCCCAGACGCGGACCGTCCAGTCGGCGGAGCAGGTGGCGAGCCGGCGCTCGTCAGGTGCCCAGCTGAGCCCGTCCACATAATTCTGATGCCCTGAGTGAACGGTGCTCTCGCCGGGGTGTTCGATGTCCCAGACCCGGACGGTTCGGTCGTCGGAGCCGGAGGCGAGGTACCGACCGCTCGGTGACCAGGCGAGCGTGCCCACCCAGTCGGCGTGTCCGCGCAGAACGCCGGCGGAACTGCTCGTGCGGACATCCCACACTCGTACGGAATTGTCTTTGCAGCCTGCGGCCAGCCGGGACCCGTCCGGTGACCAGGCCAGCGACTCCGCCTCAGCCCCGATCTGCACGTCGCTGTCGGTGCCGATCAGGTGGATCGATCCGTCGCGCACGACCACGGCGATCAGGTCGGCTGTCGGCGAACAGGCAACCGACAAGACCGGCTCAGGCAGAGCCATCACGTCGGCCGTGCCGTCCGGCTGCCAGATTCGGACGGTGCCGTCGGCGCCGCCGGTGACGATCTTCGCTGTCCGGTCCAGAGCAAGAGCGGTGACCGGTCCGTCGTGTCCAGCGAGTAGGCGCTGTTCGGCGCCGCGCGGCTGGATCGTCCACAGACGGGCGGTGCCGTCGCCAGAGCCACTGACTGCTCGTCGTCCGTCGGGGGACAGTGCGACGGACCAGGCGACCTGGGAGTGCCCCCGCAGCTCAGCCATCTCCCGCAGCCGGTGGACGTCCCAGGCGCGGACGCTGCCGTCGCCGCTGGCGAACACGACGGTGCGACCATCGGGGGACCAGGCGACCGACCAGACGGGTGATCCCTGTCCGCCGATGACGTGTCGGGTCTCACCGTTTGTCACGTCCCAGATCCGCACGGTCTGGTCGCCGGATCCGGTGACGAGCTGGTTCCCGTCTGGGGACCAGGCGATGGCCTCGACGAAGTCACCGTGCCCCGTCAGCCTCCGCTCCGCTTTGGCGGTGGCGAGGTTCCAGACGATGACGGACCGGTCGTGGGAGGCGGAGGCCAGCCGGCGGGAGTCGGGGGCGAACCGCAGGCCCCACACGTCTCCTTCGTGGCCGAGCAGGCGGGCGGTCAGCTGCCAGGTGGTGGTGTCCCAGACTTGGACCGTCCGGTCCCGGCTCGATCCGGCGAGCCGGGACCCGTCGGGGGACCAGGTGACGCCGCGTGCCACGTCTGCGCAGGGCAGCACCGCGACCGTTGCCGCCGTTGCGGCGTCCCACACCCGGACCGTGCCGTCGCGGGAAGCGGTAGCGAGGCGGGTAGCGTCGGGTGACCAGTCGACGGCGTCCACCATGCCGGTGTGCCCACTCAGTACCCGCACGACGGTGCCGGTGTCCGCGTGCCAGATCCGTGCGGTGCCGTCCCTGGAGGCGGTGACGAGATGGGTGCCGTCGGGTGACCAGGCGACTCCGCGGACGGCGTCGGTGTGCCCGGCGAGCACCGCCTCGGTATGGCTGAACGCCAGCGCTGCCATCAGGGCCCGGCGGGCGATCGGCGTTGGTGGACACTCCTGCAGGGCGGCCGAGGTCAGCAGCACCGCGAGCTCCGGGTAGCGGTCGACGTTGCCGAGCGCGAACTGCCCGATCGTCTCGGACACCCGGTGCAGGAACGCGGTGTCCCGGCTGCGGGAGGCGTTCACCAGGGCGCGGGCGGCGGGGCTGTCCTGGCCGGCGGACTCCATCGCTTCTAGCCACTGCCCGGCCAACTCAAGTCGCTCCCCGGTGAGCAGGTAGTCGGCGCTGCGCCCGGCGTGGACCCAGTCCGCTGCCCACCGCTCCAGCTCGGTACGCCGACGAAGTTGTTCCGCCCGTGCTTCCACCTGCTGGCGCAGCGGCGCCCACCGGCGGAACAACGCCTCGTGTGCGACCTGCGCGTACGGCGCCCCGTCGGTCACGTCGATGGTCAGCAGCCGAGCATCGGTGAAGACACCGATCACCCGACGCTGAATGTCAGACAGGTCCCGCAGCGGCACCCGGCGCCGAGTCGGCTCGGCACCCTCCATCGCCACCAGACGGAGCAGGGTGGCCAGTACGTCCTCAGTGCTGCTCTCACGCCGCACCTCCGCCATCGCGGCGTCGGCCTGGCGGCCCAGCGCCCCCGCGACACCGCCGAGGGCCTGGTACGCCTGGCGGGTAGCAGTTTGGCCTGGCCCAGCCGCCCGGTGTAGCTCCTGAAGCAGGTACGCCAGCAGTGGCAACGCGTCCGGTGTAGCGGTGTCGGCGACGATCTGCTCGACGAGGCCGTCTTCGAAGCGAGTTCCGGCGAGCTGGGCGGGCTGCTCTACGACCGCGACGAGGTCCGCCGGCCGCATGGTGCCCAGCGCAACCGGGCTAGCGAAGAGCTCCGGGCGGGGCCCGGCGAGAAGGTCGGCGAGGAACTCGACACGGAGCGTCGCGACAACCCAGAGCCTCCGGTCGGCGTCGAGCGCCGTCGCGATCTGCTCCAGGAACGTGGCCTGTTCGGCAGCACTGGATAGTGTTACCAGTTCCTCGAGCTGGTCGAGAATCAGCAGGACGCGCCCGTGCCGATGTCCCTTACGAGCCCGCCAGGCCGTCAGGTGGCGGGCGAGGCTGTCCGGGCGGGACCGCACCTCCCTCAACGCGGAGGCGCGGTCGGCTGCGCCCAGTGTCACGGCCAGGTCCGCGAGCACGCCGAGCGGCTCACCCGCAGGCGTGACCGCTGGCAACACCTGCCACCGCCCCTCTCGCAGCCGGGGAACGATGCCGGCGTGGACCAGGGACGACTTGCCGCTGCCGGAGGCGCCGGTAACGCAGACGAACCGGGCGGGCGCGTCCAGGCCCAGCTCGTGTAGGCGTCGCACTAGCTCAGTGACCTGCTCATCCCTGCCGAAGAACACCGACGCGTCCTGCTCGGTGAAGGCTGAGAGCCCCGGATAGGGGCTGCGATCCGACCGCCACACCGGCCGCGGACTGCGAGGTGCCTGCCACCACAGCACCAGGCCGTTCCCGACGATCAGCACCACCAGCAGGACGATCAACGCCGGACCGGCGGCCTGACGGATCCCGGCGGAAAGCGGTGACGTGTCGGCGTTAGCGAAGAAGTTGGCCGCGATCTCCAGCAGGACGGCGATGATGAGCAGTGACAGCTGAAGAGCGATGGGTGGACGTCGACTCGGCCGCACCAATCCCCCCAACGATGATCCCCGATGGCATCACGGTAGCGGGTCTGCGCCCGCATCAATAGGTCGTGGCAGCGCCTTGCGAACGCCTGGCTTGTAGAGCGTTACCGCATCGCCCTGGGGCAGCCGGGATCCTGCCGTCCGGCACTACTCATCCTCATGCAGCCGAATAGTCCGCTCGGAGCTTGCGTCGGGCCGTGCTCGTTACGCGGGAAAAGCTGACGCTACAAGATCGATTCGTACTTGGCGAGAAGGTGATCGTCGGGGTGATCTTAAGTCCACCATGGTGGCAGACTCGCATGGTGGCGGCAGCTGCCTCGGCCCGACGAGCAGCGCATCCCGGCGGCTCTCTTGTAGAGCTTGACCGGCTGAATCCAGCAGATATTCTTTCGACCTCGGTTCTTTCTGTCTGCCTGAGGTTGGTGTGGAGCAGGCGGTTCGTCAAGCTGGTCGCCCCTCACCGGTCGACCCAGCCTGACCTGACCTGAGCTCTGCGCCTACGGACCTGACGATCAGCTAGGGGAGTAAGCGGATCATGGACGATAGTGCTGCGATTATCCCTCCCCGCGACGACGAATTGGTCCGCCGTGTTGGCTGGGAGCTCCTCGAGCAGGGCTTGAATCGAGGCGGATCCCTTTTCACGCCCGGACGCCCAGTCTGGAGTGCGGAAACAGCGAAAGAGCTTTTCCACCTTTACAACGATCGGGTCGATACCGGCACGGACTCGTTCATGGTCAAGCTGCACAGGCAGCTCGACAAGGGATCCGACCTCGCGATCCAACTGGCAGCGGAGCTGCTGACGCTGCAGGGACTACCGTTGGTGAACCTGAGCGCCGGCAAGCTGCGCGAACGGGTAAGCACAGTGCTCGGCTGGATGAAGGAACCAGTTGCCATCCCGGAGCAGGTGCTGGCCGCGTTCGAGCAGGGGACATGGAACGGTGGCATCGGCGGCCACACGATGATCTGGAAGTGGCTGGCGGACGCAGTCGTCCTCCTGCGCCAGTGGTGGACCATCTCGCCCGACCGTCGGCAGCGTGCGCTAGCCGACCCCTGGGAATGGCAGGCCCTGGTGGACGAGGCCAGCATCGTTCCATCCCTGCGAGAGTCGCTGCTCTATCTGCGGTTTCCCACGTACTTCCTCCCGATCGTTAACACCGGACACAAGCGGGCGATCCGTGACGCCTTCAGCGACCCAGACGAACGAACACCATCCATCAACCGCGATCTGCTCGGGATCACCGCCAGAATCCAGAGCGAGACCGGCCAGCCAGTGGACTACTACCTGCCGCCATTTGTGAATCAGTGGCGAGTCAAGGAGAGGCCGCCCGGCGAACGGCGAGCCTGGCTGATCCGTCCGGGTCAAGGCGGTCCTAGCCTGCTGGCTGACTGGCTGAAAGACTCGTTCGTATCCCTCGGCGCCGCGCATCTCGGCGAGGTCGCGTTAGGCGCGTCCCGGGCCGATATTCGGTCGGCCGTGGACATCGGATACCAGCATCTCGATTACGCCCAACGTGTCAGCTACGCCAACGAGTTCCATGCTTTCCTCAGCCAGATGGAAAGTGACGACATTGTGACGACGCTCATCGACGACCGGATGTATCTGGGAATCCTGGCCGGCGGGCCGGAGTTTCGTCCGGCCGCAGCCGGTAGTGAGCTGCGCCGGCCGGCCGAGTGGGCCGTCGCGTCGCTCGATGCTGCCGCGCTTCCCGCGCCCCTGCCAGCGGAGCTAGATCAGCAGGGCAACGTGGTTGATCTGACCGGTGCACTGTCAGTGCTGATCGAGCTCTTCGAGTCAATCAGCCAGGTAGAGCAGGAAACCGGCATGGCAAGTACGGCGAACGTCGTGGACCGAGCGGTCGGCCCCATCACCCTGAAACTCAACGCCGCCACCGCGGCGTTGGCGGAGCATGTACACATGCGCAGGGCCTGGCTCACCGAACTGCTCGAGCTCTGGCAGGAACGGTCGCAGATCATTCTTTGCGGCCCACCAGGTACGGGAAAGACTTACCTGGCCCGAGCGCTGGCGGGCCACGTGGCCGAGCGTGACGCGATACGCCTCGTGCAGTTCCACCCTTCGTACGCCTACGAGGACTTCTTCGAAGGGTTCCGGCCGGTCGAGAACGTGGAGGGCGGCGCCGTGAGCTTTGTTAAGACACCAGGCCCGCTGCGGGAGATCGCTTCGCAGGCAAGAAACGACCGGCACCGCCCGTACGTGCTGATCATCGATGAGATCAATCGGGCGAATCTGGCCAAGGTCTTCGGTGAGCTGTACTTCCTGCTCGAGTACCGCGAATCCACGGTGCGGCTGCAGTACTCGCCGTCCGAGGCCTTCAACTTGCCGCCCAACGTGTTCATCATTGGGACGATGAACACGGCTGATCGGTCGATCGCGATGATCGACGCCGCCATCCGACGCCGCTTCGCGTTCATCGAACTACACCCCGACGAGGATCCGGTTCGCGATGTTCTCGGGAGTTGGCTTGCCGCCAACGGCCGCGAAGACGACGAGCGTGCCGGGCTGTTGGCCTCACTCAACACCCTGATCGGCGCCCAAGACCACGATTTCAAGATCGGGCCGTCGTATCTCATGCGGCCCGGCCTCGACGATGAGGCTGCGCTCCAGCGCGTCTGGCGGCACGATCTGCTGCCGCTGCTCGAGGAGCACTACTACGGTCGACTCAGCCGGGCGCAGGTGCACAGCCGATTCGGACTGGCTGCGGTCCGTGCCCAAACCGCTTCCGTCGTTATTGCCGATGATTCGGATGACGTGCGGTAGCAGTGGACAGCGTGGATGCGGTCATCCTGCCGGAACTGGATACCAGTGGTGTGCTGCGGCCCCTCGACGACGCTCAGGTTCGGATACTCCGGGCGTCCGGCCTGGTCAAGCTGACCCCCGAGCGCAGGAGCTGGCGTATTCGACCTGGCGGCAAGGTGGGCGCGGTCCGCGCTGGAGACCTCGACGTCCAGGTGCAGCCGAAGGTCGGCGTGGTGAGGTTGCTGTTCTTTCTCGGGTACGCGAAAGATCCGCGGTTCCGCCCGGAGGACGTAACTGCGGCACCGGCGTCAGGACTATGGCCGGCACTGGCGGAGTCATTGATCCGGCAGGCCGAGCGGGCCCTCGCTGGTGGTCTCCTGCAGGGGTACACATCGTTCGAGGAGGCACTCCCTCTGATCCGGGGACGCGTTCGATTCGCCGAGCAGTTCGCCCGTCGGCCAGCCATACCGCTGCCGATCGAGGTGCAGTTCGACGACTGGACCGTCGACATCGTCGAGAACCGACTGCTCCGCACCGCTGTACGCCGAATGTTGGCCGTGCCCCGGCTCCTGCCGTCCGCACGGGAGCGGCTAGAGCGGCTGGACGCACGCCTTGCCGGGGTACCCGTCCTTCCACCCCATGCGCCGGTTCCCCTGTGGAGCCCCAGTCGGATCAACATGAGGTATGTGCCCGCACTCCGGCTGGCCGAGCTGATCCTCGATAACCAGTCCGCGGAGCCCGATGCCGGCGGTATCGCAATCGCTGCCTTCGCCGTCAACATGGCCACAGTCTTCGAAAACTTCGTCGCCGCCGCGATCCGCGAGGCGCTCGGATCCTGCCCGGGAGTTGTGGAGGCGCAGTATCGGACCTATCTGGATGCCGAACAGAGCATCCCGATTCGGCCCGACCTGGTCTACCTGGTCGACGGCCGACCCGTCGCGGTGTTCGATGCAAAGTACAAGCTCGAGCATCCAACGTCGGGCTTCCCGAACGGAGACACCTACCAGATGCTCGCCTACTGTGCTGCCCTCGATGTGCGAACTGGATGGCTGGTGTACGCGAAGGGAACGACTCCGCCGGAGCGCAAGCACATCCGGAATACGACGATAGAGATCATCCATCACCCGCTCGACCTCTTGAGGCAGCCGCACGAGATTCTCGATGACGTTGCGGCGCTGGTCCGGCGCGCAACCGCGCCGAGCGCCTACTGAGGAAGGCGACGACTCGCGCACGGCCGGTTAACGACAGAGCGGCGCGGCAGCTGATCGCCGCGGACGGGTCATTCCCCGTCCGGCGCCATCGCCGCTCATTGCCGACGATGGCATATGCCGTTACGGCGGTGCGACTCTGTGAACAGGATCCGATCATCAACGTGCGGAGAGGCGCTGGCTGATGACCTCCAACGCCTCTCCCGGCCCGGGCTCCCGTGATATCTCACAACCGTCTCACGGACGGTTTGGCAAGGCCCGACAGAGCCTGACGTGACGCGGACCTCCGATCGTCCATCGACCTGCGTGTTCGGCACGAGCCGGGAACGTCCGGCAAGCCCCGGCAGACCCGCTAGTTCACTGGGGGTCAAGGGGTCGTCGGTTCGAATCCGGCCGTCCCGACAGCGAGAGGGTTTCCGCAGGTCAGAGCCTGTGGAAACCCTCTTTTTTGTGTTCATGGTGGTTCGTCGAGGTCGAGCACGCCGCTTATCGACCCCTTGACTCGACGGGTGACCGACATGGCTCTACTGGACCTCACCAAGCTCACCATCGACCTGTCCTCGACCTGGGCGGGATACCTGCGCGACTGGGACCGGACGCTGCGGGCGGGCAACTACCCGGAGACGACGCGGTACAACTACCTGCTCGCGGCGGCGCAGTTGGCCCGCTACCTGGCCGAGCATTCGCCGGACCCTGATGCCGCCGACGCCGCGGAGGACCCCACTGAGGTGACCCGGGGGCATGCGGAGGCGTTCCAGGCGTGGATGATCGAGACCCGGTCGGCGTCGACCGCGTTGAACAAGCACAAAGGTCTGCAGCAGTTCTTCAAGTGGTTGCTGGCTGAGGAGGACATCGACCGCTCTCCGATGGATCGGGTCCGACAGCCCAAGACACCACAGAAGCTGATCCCGATCATGCAGGACGAGGACACGAAGAAACTCCTCGACGCCTGCAAGGGCAAGACCTTCCCGCACCTGCGTGACGAGGCGATCATCCGCCTGTACTACAACACCGGGGCGCGGCTGTCGGAGGTCGGCAACCTGCTGCTCGACGACGTCGACCTCAACACGGAGTCGGTGCACTACCACGGCAAGGGTGCCAAGGACCGCCGGGTGCGGTTCGGGCCGAAGACGGCGCGGGCCATCAGCCGCTACCTGCGCGCCCGAGGCAAGCACAAGGGTTCGGAACTGCCGGATCTGTGGCTCGCCGACCGCGGCGGGCGGAGGTTGGCGGCCAACGGCATCAAAATTCGTCTGAAGCGGTTGGGGCTCGCCGCGGGCGTGGCGAACGTGCACGCCCACCGCTGGCGGCACAACTTCGCCCACGAGTGGAAGCGTGCCGGCGGGAACACCGGCGACCTGATGCTGCTGTTGGGCTGGACCTCGGAGGACATGCCCCGGCACTACGGTGCCAGCGCGGCGGCCGAACGCGCCCAGGAGATCCAGGTGCAACTGCGCATCGGGGAAGGGGTGTAGACGCCGGCAACACGGTCGGCCGGGCCGAGTGCCGGCTTGGCCGACCGCGTTGCTCTCGTCGTTGATCGGCGGGCCCGAGTCGAGTCAGGCTGGATTCGGCTCACTGGCTCCGGTGCAGATTTCGGTACGACCGGTTGTACACAGCAGCATCCGAGTAGCCGGCCTAATGCTGATCGGCATCCATGACGCCTGTAGGACCCGCCGACGGTCCGATTGCTGACGTTGCATAAGGGTGACCTACCAGTGACGGGCGGCTCGGCGTTCGGATCTGCCGATGTCAGTGCACTCGATCACGCTGAGTCGATTACACAGGATTAGGCATTTCACTCAAAATAGAAGCTGCACAGATAGGCACGCGGATAATCCGGAACTACCGATTGGTGACACCCGATCGAGCCGCCGCAAATGCTAACAACCGGCAGCCAGCGGAAACGTTGCGTGGTCAAGCGACGTAGATCCCGGCGGCAAATCCTCGGAGGACCATCGAGTTGACTGAGCTGACGGCGCCAACTCTGGGAGGTAGTTGACCCAGTCGGCCGCCACGGCAAGGAGCCACACTTCCGCCGCATTGCTGCCAGTGGGAACTCTGCTGGCCCACCTGTCATTTGAAGCTCTCTCGACCGTAACGAAATATATGCGACTGGTCCCGTGGTCCCGGTGCCCCACGACGTATACCCATCCGGTCTTCGGGACACCGCCCTCGATGTAGATCTTTGCCAGAGCGCAGGCCGGCAAGGGTTCATGCGGTTCCAGAAAGTGCCCGTTGGCAATGGGGCTCCTCACCTGTTCAGGTTCGACTTGTGCGTCACTCGCCGGCAGAGACTCGGGGTCGCTTCCGAACCGTTGTTTTATCCCGACCCCTATAGCTGCGCCGGAGATCAACAATATCGTCGCCACAAAAGTCACTCGTCGCCTGGAGTCGGTGAACCCCTTTCGCAGAAGGCCCACGACGCACAAGACCGCCGAAACGGCGCCGACGCACACGAGCGCGATGTCGAGGGTGAGGGAGGCGAACTGACCCGCGTTCGCCACAAGACCGAGTGCCCCAGCGATGGCGCTCGTGGTGCTTGCGCCGACAACTAGCTTGAACGAGTGCGGATTAACTCTCTCATTGATCGGCGCTAGCTCGACATCTTCTTTGTCGTCCATTTATGCCTTCGGTCTGACGTTGGTGGCGGGCCGGGCGGGCGCGAGTTGGTACCGAGATACCGGAAAGGGGCGCACATTACAAACCGGCATACAGGTCCCTTTCCGACATTAGTGTGGACCACAGCTTACTAAGGGACGTCTCGTAACCCTGGCGTCTGTCTGTTAGGGACGGTCAGGCAGGATGCCCGGGTGCAGGTGATCACCGCAGCCCGTCCGGAGTGGA
>NZ_JBEXHP010000019.1:0-81223 GCF_040607895.1 Micromonospora sp. NPDC005220 | reverse complement strand
TGCGTCGCGGTGGGGGCGGCGGGGGCGGTGGTGGGGGTGTGGGGGCGCCCCCCGGGGGGGGGGCCCGCCCCCCGCGCCGGGGGAGTGGGCAGCGCAGGTGTCGCCGCCGGAACGCTCACCACATCGGCAGTGGGTGGTAGCACGCCATCGGCGACCCGCAGGAGCGCCATGACGACGGGCCGGACCGGCACCGTGCTCACGATGTCGACGACGTGCGGCAGGGGGGCGGTGATCAGGCCCACCACAGCCGAATCGCCCGGTCCGTGCGCACCGGGTGGGTCGGGGACGGCGGTGGTTGGCGGTCGCGGTGCATCGGCGGCCGGCCTCGACAGATCTGCACGTTGAACTGCGCGATGGGCCGCGCGAGCTACCGAGGCTGGCCGGAGCCTCTCGCGCTCCGCTGCCTCGGCTGGGACGGATGCGCCGGCCCGGGGCGGCGGCACGGATCTGGGCGACGGAGCCGTCAGCCGACGGGGATTCGTCGGGGCTGGCTGCTCGCGAGCGACCGCGTCGCCGACGGGCCCGGCAAGGGGGGCACGGGGCCGGTCGCGGTGGCGGTCGCCCGCGGCCGGCTGGCGGTCAGGGCTGGGGCGCTCGGCGACAGTGAGCCGCGCGACCGGCTCGACCAGACCGACGATCTTCCGAGGGGGCCCGTCACCGGACCAGCCGTGCCTCCCGTCGGCGGCGGCCGGCCCCTGGAACAGGGCGGCCACGACGAAACCGGCCCCGACGGCGGCCGCGATCAGCACCATCCGCCGGGCGAGCCTGCGCAGTCGGTCGGCCACGAGCGGCACGGACCGGGTGGGCGGAGACGTCGGCGCGGTTCCGTTGACGGGACTTTGCACGCGGGCACGATCCCTTCCTTCTGGACTGTCGACCCATAGTAGCGATGTGGTCACGTAGCCGCATCCGGTGGCGTGTCGCCCGGCCTGCCGGTCGTCGGACGACTCTTGTCCTTGCTCCGGTGTGACGCGCCGGACGCGGTCCCGCGAGGATGGATCTCTGGTCAGCCCAGGCGGGACTTCTGCACCTTCCCAAGCGCGTTGCGGGGCAGCTCGTCGACCAGGTGGACCCGACGAGGGCGTTTGTGCACGGCGAGCAGACCAGCCACGAAGCTGATCAGCTCCGACTCCGCGACGCGGTCACCCACCACATAGGCGACGACCTGCTGCCCCAGGTCCGGGTGTGGACTGCCGATCACCGCTGCCTCGCGTACTGCGGGGTGGGCCAGCAATGCGTCCTCCACCTCACCGGCACCGATCCGGTACCCACCGCTCTTGATCAGGTCGGTCGATGCGCGGCCCACGATCCGATGCCGGCCGTCCGGCGCGGCGGTCGCGATGTCACCAGTGCGAAACCAACCGTCGTCGGTCCACGCGGTGGCGTCGGCATCCGGCCGGTTGAGGTAACCGCTGAACATCGTCGGTCCCCGGACCAGCAACTCACCCATGCTCGTGCCGTCCGGGGGCACCGTAGCGCCGTGCTCGTCGACTAGTCGGGTCTGTACGCCGGGTAGCGGTAACCCCACGGTGCCTGCCTCCCGCAGACCGTCAGCCCGGGCGCTCACCGTGATCAACGTTTCCGTCATTCCGTAGCGCTCCACGACACGGTGTCCGCTGAGCGCCCACATCCGGTCGAAGACCGCCAGCGGCAGCGGTGCGCTGCCCGAGACCAGCAACCGGGCCCCGCGCAGCGCCCGGGCGGCCGCCGGGTCGGCGCCAATCCGGGACCACACGGTTGGCACGCCGAACAGGAGTGTGCCGCCGGCGGCGGCGTAACGCTCGGGTCGGGGAGCGCCGACGTGATCGAGTCTGCTGCCGTGCCGTAACGGGCCGAGCAATCCCAGGACGAGCCCGTGCACGTGGAACAGCGGCAGCCCGTGCACGAGCCGGTCGTCCGGGGTCCAGGACCAGGCGTCGGCGAGGCCGTCCAGGCTGGCGGCTATCGCCCGACGGGACAGCAGCACGCCCTTCGGCAGTCCGGTCGTCCCGCTGGTGTAGAGGATTAGCGCGGGTCGCTCACCGTCCGGCTCCCGGTGCCGGCTTGCTGACCGGTCGCGGAGCGACACCGGAACCACAGGCAGTTTGCCACCGTCGACGCGTTCGTCGGTCCCGGCCAGCATCGCCTCCGCCCCGGAGTCCCGCACGATATGGTCGCGCTCCATCGGCCCGGAATCCGGCGGCACGGGCACCACGGCGACGCCGGCCAGCAGCGCACCGACGATCGCCACGACGGTCTCCAGCGACGCGACCGCAGTGACCGCGACCCGATCCAGCCCGTGCACCCGGTCGGCCACGGCGGTGGCGCTCTCCAACAGGTGCGTACCGGCGATCGACCGGCCGGCCACCCGAACCGCGTCCGGGCGGTCGTCCGGGGACCGGGACAACGCCGTCAACAGGGTCACGTCGAACACCCCTTCACCGGCGACAGGACGGCCCCCGGGGTGCGGTGGCCGCCGGGAGCCGGGGCCCAGCTGAGTGGACTCCGGCCTGACCGTAACCGCGACCGGACTCTGCCTACCACCCCTATCCGCTCGCCGATCCAGGGCGTCGGGGTGGAGACGGTCGGGACCAGGCCGCACGTCGACCGGTCGTCATCGCCGGTCGGGGGCGCGCGGGCCGCCCGGGAACCGCTGACCCGACTCGCCGACGCGTGCGGCGCGCTGCTCGCGGTCTTCAGGGTGGAGATCACGACCCGGCCGCGTTCGGAATAAACCGCCCGGTCGACCTGACGGTGGCCGGCGGCCGGCCGGTCGAGCAGCGCCGGCGGGACAGCCGACCCGACCTCGCCGGGGAGGACGCGCACGCGTCGGTCGTCCGGGGGCGGGTGGCAGACTCATCGGCGTGGACGATGGGGCCGCACCCGCGGTGGATGGTGAGCTGGAGAGCGTCAGCCTGGTGGACCTCGCTGTCTCTCGGTTGACCCGGGAAATCCTCAGCGGCAAGAGCGACCCGGGCGAGCGCCTGGTGGAGGAGCAGTTGACCCGGCGGCTGGGGATCAGCCGGGCTCCGTTGCGGGAGGCGTTGCGGTTGCTGGCCCAGCAGGGGTTGGTCGAGCATGTGCCCCGACGTGGAGTCCGGGTCGCCACCCTGTCGGATCGTGACGTGCGGGAGCTGTACGAGCTGCGTGACATGCTGGAACGCTTCTCGGTGCGGGCGGGGATCCCGGTCGGTCGGGAGAGCGACCTCGCGGGACTGCGAGCGACGCTGGACCAGCTGCGGGAGGCGACCCGGGCCGGCGACCGGATGGCGGTCGCCGAGTCGCACCGGGAGTTCCACATCGCGCTGGTGGCGCTCGCCGGTAACCGGCAGCTCTCCGCTGTGTACGGCTCGATCCTGGTGAAGTTGCAGCTCTACATGGCGATCAACCTGCGCCGGGAGGCGGAGCTGGCGCAGCCGCTGGACGGGGTCCACCGGCACGAGCGGTTGTTCGAGGCGGTAGCCGGGGGAGACCCGGAGGAGGTGCTCACCGTGCTCTCCGGGCACGGCGCGCGCTCGTACCTCGGCTAGCTGGGGCCAGCCGTGGGCCGGCGGGGCCACACCACGCGCCGTCATGTCGTCGTTACGTGCCGCGCGGTTTCCCGTAACAGAACAGTCGACAATCGACTGTATGCCAGAGCGAGTAGGGTCCATTTCGGAGCTTCGGTCCGCGTACCGCAACGGCGCCCTGACCCCGGCGGACCAAGCCGAACGCATCCTGGACGGGCTTGCTGGGCGCGACGATGGGCCGGTCTGGATCAGCACCGTCCCGGCCGACCGTCTCCGTGAGCGCGCCACATCGCTGAGTCGCCACGGTGATCCCGCGCTGCCGCTGTACGGGATCCCGTTCGCGGTCAAGGACAACATCGACGTGGCCGGCATGGTCACCACGGCGGGCTGCCCCGACTTCGGGTACCTGGCCGCCGAAGACGCCCCAGTCGTGCGCCGGCTCCTCGACGCCGGCGCGCTGCTGGTCGGTAAGACCAACCTCGACCAGTTCGCCACCGGCCTGACCGGCGCCCGCTCGCCGTACGGCAGTTGCCAGAGCGTGTTCGGCGGTGGCCTCATCTCCGGGGGCTCCAGTTCCGGCTCGGCGGTGGCGGTGGCCGCCGGCCAGGTCAGCTTCGCCCTGGGTACGGACACCGCCGGCTCCGGCCGGGTGCCGGCGGCCCTCAACGGGATAGTCGGCCTCAAGCCCACCCGGGGTCTGCTCAGTACGGCCGGCGTGGTGCCCGCCTGCCGCTCGCTGGACTGCGTGTCGGTCTTCGCCCCCGACGTAGCCGGTGCCCTCGACGTGCTGCACGCCGCCCGTGCCGTCACCTCGGCCGACCCCTGGGGACGTCCGATCCCGGCCGAGCGGGTAGTGCCCCGCAGGCCGGGGACGCTCCGCCTCGGCGTACCTCGGCCAGAAGACCTGGAATTCTTCGGCGACACCGGGCAGGAGACCCGGTTCGCCGCAGGTGTCGAGCAGCTGCGCACGTTCGTCGGGTCCCCGCGGTCGGTGCCGCTCGGCGCCTTCTTCGAGGCGGGCGACCTGCTCTACCGGGGACCGTGGGTGGCCGAGCGGCTCGTCGCCCTGGACGGCTTCCTGCGGTCGCACCCCGAGTCGGTCCTCGCGGTGACCCGGGCCGTACTGGAGACCGGGCGGAACTACGACGCGATCGACGCCTTCCGGGGTCAGCACCGCCTGCGTGAGCTGCGAGCGCAGGTCGACCAGCTCTGGCAGGACGTCGACGTGCTGGTGGTGCCCACCGTCGGCACCACGTTCACCCTCGACGAGATCGCCGAGGACCCGATCGGGCGCAACGCCATGCTCGGCCGCTACACCCAGTTCGCGAACCTGCTCGACCTGGCCGCGGTGACCGTACCGAACGGGTTCACCAGCTCCGGCCGCCCGGCGAGTCTGACCCTGGTCGGCCCGGCGTTCAGCGACACCACCCTGGCCCGGCTGGCCGCCACCCTCACCGAGGGCGGCGAGCCGACCCGAACGGTCGAGGCCAGCTCACCGCCGCCTCAGCGCTCGGCGGAACTGCTGATCGCCGTGGTCGGCCGGCACCTGGCCGGCGAGTCCCGCAACGGCGAACTGCTCGGGCACGGCGCGGTCCTCGCCGGCACCGCCCGCACCGCGCCGCTCTACCGGCTGTACCGGATGGACACCCCCGACGGCGAGGGACTGCCGGGCCTGGTCCGGATCGGCCCGGACGGGTCGTCGGGCCACCCGATCGAGGTCGAGCTGTGGCGGCTGCCCAGCGCCGCGCTCGGTGGGCTGCTGGCCGGGGTGCCGGCCCCGCTCTCGCTCGGCTGGGTCCGGCTGCACGACGGGCGGGACGTGCTCGGTTTCCTCTGCGAAGCGTACGCCGCGGGCCCGCCGGCCGAGGACATCAGCGCCAGCGGCGGGTGGCGGGCCTACCGCCGTTCCGCTGCCCGGCGCTGACGCGGCAGCACCAGCGATCACGACAGGAGGAGAGAGGATGGGCAGCATCGGGCCGGTACCGGCCAACCCCTACCCGTGGCCGTACGACGGCGCGGCGGACACCGCGCGCACCGCACTGCTCTGCATCGACTGGCAGACCGACTTCTGCGGACCGGGCGGCTACGTCGACGCGATGGGTTACGACATCGGCCTCACCCGGGCGGCCTGCCGGCCACCGCCCGGCTGCTGGAGCACGCGCGATCGCTCGGGATGCTGGTCGTGCACACCCGGGAGGGACACGACCCGGAGTTGTCGGACCTGCCGGCGAACAAGCGGTGGCGTTCGGCGCGCATCGGCGCCGAGATCGGCGCTGCCGGCCCGGCCGGCCGGATCCTGGTCAGGGGCGAGCCGGGCTGGGAGATCGTGCCCGAGGTCGCCCCGGTGACCGGTGAGGTGATCATCGACAAACCCGGCAAGGGTGCCTTCTACGCCACCAACCTCGACCTGGTGCTCCGTACCCGGGGCATCACCCACCTGATCCTCACCGGCATCACCACCGACGTCTGCGTGCACACCACGATGCGCGAGGCGAACGACCGGGGGTACGAGTGCCTGATCCTCTCCGACTGCACCGGCGCCACCGACAAGGCCAACCACGACGCCGCACTGCACATGGTCACCATGCAGGGCGGCGTCTTCGGCTGCGTCACCACATCCGACGACGTCATCGCCGCCACGGCCAAGTGAGGTGCGCCCATGCTGACCATCGCCGCCGCGCGGCCCGGCCCGTACGCCTTCGACATCTCGACCACGGCGCTGCTCGTCATCGACATGCAGCGTGACTTCCTGGAACCCGGCGGGTTCGGTGAGAGCCTGGGCAACGACGTCGGCCAGTTGCGCCGCACCATCGCGCCGCTCGCGGCCCTGTTGTCCGACGCCCGTGCCGTCGGCCTGAGCATCCTGCACACCCGCGAGGGGCACCTGCCCGACCTGTCCGACTGCCCGCCGGCCAAGCTCAGCCGTGGCGCGCCGAGCAAACGGATCGGTGACCCCGGACCCAAGGGCCGCATCCTGGTCCGTGGCGAGTACGGCCACGACATCATCGACGAGTTGACGCCACTGCCCGACGAGCCGGTCATCGACAAGCCCGGCAAGGGCGCCTTCCACGCCACCAACCTGGACGACCTGCTCGCCGAGCGGGGCATCCGCAGCCTCCTGGTCACCGGGGTCACCACCGAAGTGTGTGTGCACACCACCGTCCGGGAGGCCAACGACCGCGGGTACGAGTGCCTCGTGCTCGCCGACTGCGTCGGGTCCTACTTTCCCGAGTTCCACCGGGTCGGGCTCGACATGATCGCCGCCCAGGGCGGAATCTTCGGCTGGGTCGCCGACTCGGCGCAGGTACGCGCCGCGCTGCCCAGCACCCCCGTGTTGCAGCCCTCCTCCTGACCGGAGCAGCCATGGTCTCGACCAAACCCACAGTCGTCCCGCTCCCGTACTGGGTCCGCGGCGACACCAACGCGTTCTTCGGTTTCGGCGTCAACGTCCTGGTCAACGTGCTCACCCTGACCGGGCTCTGCCTCGCCGTGGTGAACCTTCCCGAGGGGGAGGTGTTCGGCACCATCCTGCCGGCGCTCGGCATCGCCCTGGTCGCCGGAAACATCTACTACACCTACCTGGCCCGCCGGCTGGCCCGGCGGGAGAACCGCAGCGACGTGACGGCCCTGCCGTACGGGCCGAGCGTGCCGCACATGTTCATCGTCATCTTCGTCATCATGCTTCCCATCTATCTGCGTACCCAGGATCCCGTGCGAGCCTGGGAGGCGGGGCTGGCGTGGGCCTTCATCATCGGCGTGATCGTGCTGATCGGCGCGTTCGTCGGGCCGTACATCCGCCGGTACGCGCCCCGGGCCGCGCTTCTCGGCACCCTCGCGGGCATCTCCATCACGTTCATCTCGATGAACCCGGCCGGGCAGATGTGGCGGATGGCCTGGGTCGCCCTACCGGTCTTCGCGTTGCTGCTGATCGGTCTGCTCACCGATGTGAAGCTGCCGTTCAACTTCCCGATCGGGCTCGCGGCGCTGCTGCTCGGCACCGCGATCGGCTGGGCCGGTGGGGCGATGTCGGTGCCGGACGTCACGGCCGCGGCCCGGGACATCGCGATCGCCGTACCCTCGATCAAGCTGGACCTGCTCTTCAGCGGGCTGGCGGACATGGCGCCTCTGCTGGCGACGGCGATCCCGCTCGGCGTCTACAACTTCACCGAGGGCATGACCAACGTGGAGAGCGCGGCCACCGCCGGGGACAACTACAACCTGCGTAGCGTGCTGCTCGCCGATGGCGCGGGTGCGGTGATCGGGGCCGCGCTGGGCTCGCCATTCCCACCGGCCGTCTACGTCGGTCATCCGGGTTGGAAGGCCGCGGGTGGACGCAGCGGTTACTCGATGGCGACCGGCGTGGTGATCGCGTTGCTCTGCTTCCTCGGTATGTTCGGGCTGCTCGGCGCGATCTTCCCGACGGCGGCGATCGTGCCGATCCTGCTCTACATCGGCCTGCTGATCGGGGCACAGGCGTTCCAGGCGACCCCGAGGGCGCACGCCGCCGCCGTGGTCGCCGCGCTGATACCGAACATCGCGGCCTGGGCGACCGGGCAGATCGACAACACTCTGGCGGCGGCCGGCACCACCGCCGCGGCAGTCGGCGACGATGCGCTCAACGGCGCCGGGGTGATCTACGACGGGCTGTTGGTGCTCGGTCAGGGCGCGATCCTCGCCGGCCTTGTGCTCGGCGCGGTGGTGGTCTTCATCATCGACAAGCGGTTCGTTCGGGCCGCGATCTTCGCCGGCTCCGGCGCCCTGCTGTCGTTCATCGGGTTGATCCACGGCGAGCGGATCGAGTGGAACGCCAACGGCCAGGTGGCACTCGGCTACCTCTTCGTCGCGGTGATCTGTGTGGTCTTCGCCCTGGGCCGGCCCACGCCCCGCGAGCCCGACCCGGAGGAGGCCGGACCGGACGGAGAGCCGGGCCGGGTCGACGTTGCCATCGATCGGTCAGCCGGCGACCAGCGGACGTCGGCGTTGCGCAGCTGAGCCGGCGGCTCGGTCGGGGGCGTCACGGCTCCCGACCGGGCCGGCAAGTTCCCGGACCGATCGGATCGAAGGGACGTACCGCATGGAGATCGACCGGACGGACGTGGTCGCCGAGGTGGCGGCGGCCTTCGCCGACTACGAGCGGGCGCTGGCCGACGGCGACGCCGACCTGATCTGCGGGTACTTCTGGGATTCCGAGCGGACCGTGCGGTTCGGCCTCGCCGACCATCAGTACGGGCTGGACGAGCAGCGCAAGTGGCGCGCCGCGCAGCCACCGCTGCCGGCCGGTCACCGGCTGGTCGACCCGATCGTCACCACGTTCGGCCCGGACCTGGCGGTGGTGACAACCCGATTCGGGTACGCAGGCACCGCCGCGACCGGGCGGCAGACCCAGACCTGGGTACGGCTGCCCGTCGGCTGG
This sequence comes from Micromonospora sp. NPDC005220, assembly GCF_040607895.1. Classification (NCBI taxonomy): domain Bacteria; kingdom Bacillati; phylum Actinomycetota; class Actinomycetes; order Micromonosporales; family Micromonosporaceae; genus Micromonospora; species Micromonospora sp. NPDC005220. The sequence continues at coordinate 72,322 of NZ_JBEXHP010000019.1, read as the reverse complement.
CGGATCGTCACCGCGCACGTCTCCGTCTCGGCCGCACCCGCCGACTGACGGCCACGCGCCGCCCGGGACAGGACCCGGGCGGCACGACCTCGGGCCGCTTCACCCGCCATCGCTTGGCAATCTTGGACAGTTTCCGTTAGCTAACGGAAACTGTCCAAGATCTACCCGGTCAACCGCCTCGGACGGCGTCGCCGGCACGGTCTTCGACCATCAGACGCACCACCACCTCCGCTCACCGAACCCTTGGAATAGATCGTCTAGGTGCGCCGGCTCCACTGCTGGTTGGCGCCGCCGTGGCAGGCCCAGAGGTGAAGTTGCGTCCCGTTGGTCGTGCCGGAGCCGACGGCGTCGAGGCACAGCCCCGACTGGACGCCGGTGATGGTGCCGTTGGAGTTCAGGTTCCACTGTTGGTTGGCTTGGCCGTTGCAGTCCCAGATGATGACCGCGGTGCCGTTGCTGCTGCCCGCCCCGCTGGCGTCCAGGCACTTGTTGCCGTAGACGGTCAGGGTGCGGTTGGTGGTGTAGGTCCAACGCTGGTTGGTGCCACCGTGACAGTCCCACAGTTGCGGACGAGCACCGTTCGTCGTGCTCGAGTTGGGAATGTCGATGCACCGGTTGGCCGGGCTGCTGACGATCAGCACGTTCTGCTGGCCGGGCGGCGGGGTCGTCGGCGGGGTCGTCGGCGGGGGAGTGGTGGGCGGCACGGTGGACCCGAACTGGGCGAAGAAGTTCCACACCTCCTGCTTGACCCAGCTCCGCGCGCCGCTCTCACAGCCGGCACACCCGTCCACTGGACCTTGCTGGTGGCCGCCGTCGAACGCGGCCCACACCACCGGGTATCCGGGCTGGCAGGAGTACGCGGTGGTGATGTGGGTCAGGCTGCCCGCCCTCGGCTCGGGCGGGTTCTGTGCGGCGCATCCGTTGTTCCGGACGAACCTGTCGCGCAGTGACCGTCCGTTCGGGATGTTGTCGTTGATGCCATGAATCCCGAGGTACGCCACCGGCCCGGTGCCGCCGCTGCATCCGCTGATCGCCCCGGGGGCCGCGATTGCCGCCACCGCGCGGAACACCGTCGGCCGGGAACACGCCAACGAGTAGCTCATCGCGCCGCCGTAGCTGAACCCGACCGAGAAACGTTGCGTCGTGTCGACACAGAGCGCGTTCTCGATCACGCGAATCATGTCGTCGGTGAAGGTCACGTCCTCGCCGTTGGAGTTGCCCCAGCCGTTGTTGAGGCCCTGCGGGGCGACGAAGATCGTGGTGTTGTTGGCCTGCGAGAGCATGCCGTAGTAGGCCCACGGGGCTCCGTCGCTTCCGCCGGACGCGACCTGACTGGCGGTGCCGCCCAGCCAGTGGAAGCCGAAGGCCAGCCGGTGGGCGTAAGTGTTGTTGTAGCTGTCGGGCAGCCGAAGGATGAAGCTGCGGCTCTTGCCGCCGCTCTGGATGGTGTGGGTGCCGCTGTTCAAGCCGGGCGCCTTGCCGCAGCCGGCAGTGGTGGCCGCGGCCGCCGGTGCGACGGTCGTGACGACGTACATGCCGACGGCGATCAGAAGCATGGCCGCCATGGCTGCCCCCAGCCGGGGGGCGGACAGTTTGCGAAGTGGCACAGCTGAGCCTCCTTGTGTGTGGTGGGTGAAGAGCCCCGGGACCGTCGGCGGGCTCAGCTTCGGCTCCATCGCTGGTTGGCCGCGCCGTTGCAGTCCCAGATCTGGATGCGGGTGCCGTTGGCTGTGCCGCTGCCGACCGTGTCCAGGCACCGGCCCGAACCAACTCCGGTGATCGAGCCGTCGGTGTTGAGCCGCCACTTCTGGTTGGACTGGCCGTTGCAGTCCCAGATGATCACCGAGCTGCCGTTCGCGGTGCCGGCGCCGTTGACGTCGAGGCACTTGCCGCCGAAGACGCGCAGCTCCTGGGCGGCGGTCGAGGTCCAGCTCTGGTTGCTCTGGCCGTGGCAGTCCCAGATGATCGCTGCCGCGCCGTTGGTCTGCGAGGCGCCGTTGACGTCCAGGCACCGTCCGGAGGACGTGTTGCGCAGGGTCGACGTGCCGCTCGGTGGCGGCGTGGTCGGTGGAGGGGTGGTCGGTGGCGTCGTGGGATCGGTGCTAGCGAACTGGGTGAAGAACCTCCACACCTCGCCCTTGGTCCAGGTCCTGGCCCCGCTGTCCCCGCCGCCGTCCACCGGGCCGGGGGTGTGCCCGCCGTCGAAGGCGGCCCAGACCACCGGATAGCCGGACCGGCAGCCGGAGTAGGTGGTGGTGATGTGGGTCAGGCTGCCCGCCCTCGGTTCGGGTGGGCTCTGTGCGGTGCACCCGTTGTTCCGTACGAACGTGTCACGCAGGGACCGTCCGGCGGAGACGTTGAGCACCGGGTCCCCGATGCCATGGATGCCCATGTACGCGACCGGCTGGGTGCCGCCGCTGCACCCGCTGAGCTGGCCGCCGGAGTAGACCGCGACAGCGCGGAAGACGCTTGGTCGGGAACAGGCCAGTGAGTAGCTCATGCCGCCGCCGTAGCTGAAACCGAGGGCGAAGCGTTGCGTGGTGTCGACGCAGAGGTCGGCCTCGATCAGGCTGATCATGTTGTCGACGAAGGTGACGTCCTGGCCGCCGGGGTTGGCCCAGCCGTTGCCGTTGCCCTGCGGGGCGACGAAAATGGTGCTGTTGTTCGCCTGCTGCCGCAGCCCGTAGTAGGACCAGGCGGCCCCGTCGGACCCACCGCCGTCGACGTCGTTGGCGGTGCCGCCGTTCCAGTGGAATCCGAAGATCAACCGGTAGGCGTGGTTCCTGTCGTAGTTGTCCGGAATCCTCAGGATGAAGCTGCGGTTCTGGCCGCTGCTCTGGATGGATCGTTGGCCGCTGGTCAACGTGGGCGCCTTGCCGCACCCGGCGGTCGCCGCGGCGGCTCCGATGTTCGCGGCCGACGCGGTGCTGTTCAAGCCACCGGCCAGTGCCGCGGCGCTCACGGTCACCACGACGGCCGCCGCCGTCGCAAGAAGACCAATGATGGGTCTACGTCTTGTCATGAAGGGGCTCCCGCCACTCGGCACGATCTGATGGAAAGGGGGGTGCACGGCAACCCGGACGCCGGCACGACGCGCCACTGCGGGTGGCCCGCGTCGACCACGTTCGCCACAGCGGAACCCCAGCGGACGCGATGTGTCCACGGCCCGGGCCGGCTCATCGACACAGGTTTCCGCCACCGGTCGCGCCGCCCACGCAGGACCAGTCGGTCGTCGAATCGATGGTGGCCACACCGTGCGCCCGAACACCACGCGACCGATCGCCGGACGGATGCCGGGGCACCCGGCTCGGCGTCGAATCGATTCGCTCCGACGCTAGATCTGACAGTGAAAGATGTCAATGCCGTGTCCGGCAGATTGCGGCCCGGGTGACCCCGGTCAGGCGCTCGTGAGATCGGCCGCGCCGAAGGAGACCGCGAACCGCTTGCACCAGATGGAGACGCTGCGGAAGTCGCGTGGATCAACCGACGCTGGCAGCTCGTACACCTGGTTGCCCTTGTTGCCCTTGAGCCTTGCCAGCTCGACCCATTCGCCGTCGTCGAACACCCGCCAGCCGGCCGTGCCTCGGATCACCGGTTGGTCGGTCAGCCAGACCCGCAGGTCCGGGCCGTTGGACGTGTCCAGGTCTCGAATGACCAGCTGGTGGCGGCCGTCGGCGAGCCGGTGAATCTCGGCGGTGCCGGTCGTGCGGTGCTCATGGGTGACGAACTCACCGGTGGTCAGGACCTCGTTCGCCGCTGGGGTGGCCGCCGAGGCTGCGGGGGCCGGCGTCGTGGACGCCGGGGCCGGGGTGGCCGATGTCGCCGCTACCTGCGGAAGCGCCTCGTCGACGTAGGTGTCGGTGAACAGCTTCCACGGCTGGAACCAGTAGAGGGCCAGCATCGCCACGACGACAGCGGCGGCGAGACCGGCCCGGACCACCGGCGATCGGAACATCCGTTTTCCCACCCCCGCAGCGTACGGCCGCGGTTGTCGTCGAACGGGTCGCGAACCCTTTCGGAACTCTTACGACGGCGTACCGGCCAGAGCCTGGCCGCAGGGGCAGGCCCCCTGGTCCGCCGGCAACATCTTCACCGCATCGCCGAGCAGAACGCGCAGGCGTTCGACGTTCCGGGCGAAGACGGTGAACACCTCCTGCTGGGTCACCCCGTGGCCGACCTCGACACCCGAGTCGAGGTCGGTCACCAGTGACAGCGCGGTGTAACACAGCGCCAGTTCGCGTGCCAGCACCGCTTCGGGGTGGCCGGTCATGCCGACGACAGACCAGCCCATCCGGCCGTACCACAGTGATTCGGCGCGGGTGGAGAATCGGGGCCCTTCGATGACGACCATGGTTCCGCCGTCGACCGGCTGCCAACCGGTGTTTCGGGCGGCGTCCAGGACCGTGGCCCGTCCGACCGGACAGTAGGGATCGGCGAATGGCACATGGACGACCTGGGGGAGTTGCCCGTCCGTGCCCGGCCGTCCGTCGTAGTAGGTCTGCTCCCGGCCGCTGGTCCGGTCGACCAGTTGGTCCGGTACGACGAGGGTCCCGGGACCCAGCTCGGGGCGCAGGCCGCCCACGGCCCCCGGAGCGAGTACCTGGCGGACGCCGAGTGCCCGCAGCGCCCACAGGTTGGCCCGGTAGTTGATCCGGTGTGGGGGGAGGGTGTGCCGGCGTCCGTGGCGGGGCAGGAACGCCACCGTCCGCCCGGCGAGACTCCCGACGGACAGCGGGTCGCTCGGCGCTCCGTACGGTGTGTCGACGGTGACCTCCTCGACGTCGTCGAGAAACTCGTAGAAGCCGGAACCGCCGATCACTCCGATCGGCGCGCGATCGGGTGGGCTGATCTCTCCTGCTGACATGGATGCCCCTCCTGGGCGACGAGTGGGGAAGGCGTGGAGCGAATTCACTGACGGTCGGTGCGCCGGTCGAGCGTGGTGGCGACGACCAGCACGATCACGATCGCGGCCCAGAGGACAGCCAGCCCGACAGCGAGCCCCAGCGGGTAGTTGCGGTCCGGCAGGCCGGGGTTCGGAGGTGCCGAGGGCGGTCGCCACAGCAGCGGCACCGCGATCAGCAGCAACGTGGCGCTGGCCATCAGGCCCGCGGTGATCCAGGCCAGGCGTAACCGGTGTGTCACCAGGCGGCTCAGCACCAACCCGACCAGTCCGACCAGTGGTACCACCAGGACGTCGTGCAGCACCGGTCCGCCGATCAGCCACGGCAGGGCGGTGCCGAGCTGGGGGAGGAGCAGCCAACCGCCGTACGCCGTGGCCGCGGCACCGAACACGAGCAGGAGCAGCCGGACGGCTCTCACCGCAGCACCTCCAGTCGGGCCACCCACTTGGTCTGCAGGACACCCGGCCGGCTCGGGGCGATGAGTCGGCAGGGGTAACCGTGGTCGGGGGACAGCTGCTCGCCGTTGATCCGCAGTGCGAGCAGGGTCAGCGGGTCGCTGGCGTGGGCGGCGGGGAGCGTGCTTGCCGCGTACAGGCCGTCGGTCTCCAGCGAGGTGATCCGAACCGGTCGGCCGGTCGGTGCGCCGGCCCGTCGGAGCAGCTGGACGACGGGCACGCCGGTCCAGTGGGCCGAGGCGCTCCAGCCCTCGACGCAGGCGATCGGCAGCTCTGCGGTGCGTTGTGGCAGGGCTGCCAGTTCAGCCAGGGACAGCGTGCCCCGCCCGCCCGGCCAGACGATCTCCAGTCGCCAGTCCGGTGGAACGACGATGCGCGCGGCAGCCGCCGTACGGTTGATCGGTATGCCCTGCGGCCCGGACGCGGACCGCCACGCCAGCGGCGACACGCGACGGAGCCACGGCACGGTGACCCCGGCGGTGGCCAGCACGGCGATGCCGGCGACGCCCGCCGAGGTACGCAGGAAGGCGCGCCGCGCGGACGCGGCCCGATCGTCAGGGTCCGGTGCCGCGGCGTCCACCGCTCTACGGCGGCGCAGCGGCGTGCTCAACGCCGCGCGGGCGACCGGCAGCTTCACCGCGACGTGCAGCAGTATCGCGCCCGCCACCAGCCAGGCGACCGCGTGGTGCGCCGTCGGGAAGAAGAATCCCCACGGGTACGACTGGGCGACGTTGAACAGGCCCGTGACCAGTTCGAAGAACGCGGCGCAGACCAGTACCAGAACAGAGATCCGTTCGAGGGCGTGGGCGGACAACCGGAGCGGCTGGCGCAGCGGCGGACGGACGAACAGCCGGGGGTAGACGCTCCACAGTTTGGCCAGGAGCAACGGGATCGCCGCGACACCGGAGAGCACGTGGACGCCCTGGGTGATCCGGTAGAGGTTGACCGGCCGGGTCGGCCAGCTGAACCAGCCCGGCGGGTGCTGGATGTAGTGGCTGAGCAGTCCGGTGCCGAAACACAGCGCGAACGCCACCCCGAGCCAGAGGCCGAGCCGGGCGGTGACCAGTGGTGAGTGCGAGGGCGCGGTGAAGTCCGCGGGGGCGGGGACGCGTGGCCGGCGCATCATGACCGCGCCAACTCGGCGAACCAGCGTGGACCGAACCGGAAGCGGTCCGCGACCCGCAGGCCGGCGGCGGCGGCGGTACGGGCCACCACCTCCGCCCCGACCCGCGCCCATCGGAACGCTGGCCCCCGCAGCTCCCGATCCCCGGACGATCCGGACAGGACGTACGCCTGCCCCTGCCACAGCCCGGCCCCCGGGGGATCCACCTCGACCAGCAGCGTTCCGTCGTCCGCGATCAGGGCGCCGCACCGACGCAGCAGTCGGACCGGGTCGCCACCGATGCCGATGTTGCCGTCGATGAGCAGGGCGTGTGCCCACCTCCCCTCGCCGGGAAGGGGTTCGAAGACGTCGCGTCGCAGGGCGACCACCCCCCGTCCCTGGGTCAGACGTACCGCCTCGGCGGAGATGTCCACCCCCAGAGCGACGAGACCTCGCTGGGCGAGTGCCCTGGTCAACCGGCCGGGGCCGCAGCCGAGATCGATCGTGGGCCCGGTGCAGCGGGCGGCGACGGACTCAACTGCCGGTTCGGGCGGGCCGTGCCAGCGCCGTACCGGCAACAGGTCACGTCGCCCGTCGGTGTGCACCAGCCAGTGGTCGGGTTGGGCCGCAGGCGTCGGGCCGGCCGGCGTACCGCAGGCGTCATGGTCGGCGGACCCGGCGAACCTGCCCAGCACCACATCGAAGCCGTCGAGGCTGATCGTCGACGTCACCGGGGGTGCCCGTTCACCAACTGACCGCCCACCGACGTGACGGCCTGCGCGAACCGGGTGCCGGGCAGGTCGGCCGCCACCGCCAGCGCCGTCGACCAGTCGTCGACATCCCGCTGGACGGGTAGGAGCGCCGGGCGGATGCCGCGCCCACGCAGAGCGGCGAGGGTACGGCGACCGGTGTCGCCGGTCGACATGGGTACCTCGCGCAACGCGCTGGCGTACGCCGGGTCGCGTAACCCGAGTGCCCACCAGCCGCCGTCGAGCGCCGGCCCGAACACCGCCTCGTGTTCGGCGAACAACCCCAGCGCGGCGGTGAGCAGGGCCGGCCGGATCTGCGGGGTGTCCATGCCGATCTGCAGTACCGGTCGGCCGGGAAATGCCGCAGCGGTGTCGGCGTGGGCGTTGGCGAGGCGGTCGGCGAACGTGCCGCCGCGCTGCGGGAGCAGGTGCCAACCCGCCAGCGCGGTGCTCAACTCGGCGCCGCACTCGGCGTCGGCGAACCGACCGGTGTGGGCCAGCACGGGAATGGCCGAGGCGGTGGCGCGCACCGCCGCGAGGGTGTCCAACAGCGACGCGGCCGCGATCCGGGCCGCCTGGGTGGGGTCGGCCGGCGGGCAGAGGCGCGTCTTGGCCAGCCCGGGGACCGGTGCCTTCGCGACCACGAGCAGGACGTTCACCGGGCACCACCGGCGCCGGCGCGGAGCACTCCGGCGAAGTCGCGGGTCGCCCGTAACGTGCCCCGGACCGACCCGGAGACCTTCGATCTGGTGCCGGCGGCCCGGGGCGCGTAGGCGACATCCAGCTCGACGATCCGCCAGCCTGCCCCGGCCGCCCGCAGCAGCAACTCCAGGGGGTAGCCGAACGCGCGGTCGTCGACACCGAGTCCCAGCAGCGCCGCCGGGCGGGCCACCCGGATCGGGCTGATGTCGTACACCGGCACCCCACGACGCCGGAGCAGCGCGGCGACCAGCGCGTTCCCGGTGCGGGCATGCCACGGCCAGGCATCCGCCGAGACCGGCCGGCGCCGCCCGACGGCGAGATCCGCCGGACCGTCCAGCACCGCCGCGACGAGCCTGGGCAACTCGGCCGGGTCGAACGAGCCGTCCGCGTCGAGTACGCAGACCAGCTCCGCCTCTGCCGCCAGCAGGCCGGCGTGCACGGCCGCGCCGTACCCGCGTCGCGGCTCGTGGACGACCCGGGCCCCGTGCTCGGCCGCGACGACCGGCGAACCGTCAGTGGAGCCGTTGTCGACCACTATGGCGCGGTAGCCGGGCGGCAGCCCGCTCAGTACGGCAGGCAGTGCGGCCGCCTCGTCCAGACATGGCAGCACCACGTCGATCGTTGTGTGCATACCGGCGACGCTAGGCCCGCAACGGGCCGTTCGGACCGCTGCTTCTCCTTACGAATCGCTTACCCGGCAGCGGATCTTACGACTCGCTGACGTCTTACCGTCTGGCCGCCGGATGCCTGGTCAGAGCTCGTATCGTCGGCCGTCACCATGACCATGATGACCCGACCGGGACGACCCCGGTCCGCCGACCTGATCGTCCTCGGCGCCGAGGTGGCAGTGCTCGCCGTCGCCGTCGCCGTCGGCGCACTGCTCAACCATCAGGGCGTACGGCTCCACGCGGACGCGGCGCCGCTCTACGCCTCCTGGCAGCCCCATCTGGGGCCCGGCACCCCCGCCGCGCTTCTCGTCGCGGCGTTGTTCGTCTGGCGGGGCACGCGCTGGGGAACCGGCACGCGGTGGCCGCGGCTGCTGGTCGTCGGCTACCTCGCCTCGGTGCTCTGGACGCTGTCGCTGGTCCTGGTGGACGGCTGGTCCGCCGGGTTGACCGAGCGGCTCACCGTGCAGGCCGAGTACCTGCACGAGGTGCCCGGGGTGACGGACGTCGGCGCCATGCTGTCCGGCTTCGCCGACCGGATCCTCGACTTCCAACCCGATTCGTGGTCCACCCACGCGGCCGCTCACCCACCGGGAGCGTTGCTGTTGTTCGTCTGGTTGGAGCGGGTCGGCCTGGGCGGCGGGACTGCCGCCGGGCTCGCCTGTGTGGTGCTCGGAGCCACGGTCTCGGTGTCGGTTCCGGTGACGTTGCGGGCGCTCGGCGCCGAGGACGCGGCCCGGGCGGTGTGGCCGTTCCTGGTGCTCTTCCCGGGTGCGGTCTGGGTGGGCGCGTCCGCGGACGGGATCTTCGCGGCGGTGGTCGCGGCCGGGCTGGCGCTGCTGGCGGTGGGTGGCCGGTCAGGGGCCGCGCTCGGTGGCTTGCTCCTCGGCTTGGCGCTCTACCTGTCGTACGGGTTCGTCCTGGTCGGACTGCTCGCGCTGGCCGTGGTGCTGCTGCGGGCGCGGGACCGCCTCGGCGTGCTCCTGGTCGCGGCGACGGCGGTCGCGGCCGTCGGCGCCGTGTTCACCCTCGCCGGCTTCTGGTGGCTGGACGGCTACCACCTGGTGGCACGGCGGTACTACCAGGGTTGGGCCGCGGACCGCCCGTACGGTTACTGGGTCTGGGCGAATCTCGCCGCTCTGCTGCTCTCGGCCGGCCCGGTGGTCGGGCCGGCGCTGCGGCGGGCGGTGGCTGCCGGGTCGATCCGATCACCGCGTCCGCCGGTCGCGACAGCCCTCCGACAGCGGATCGCCAGCGCGGGACCCACTGTGTGGTTACCCGTCGCGGCGGCGGCGGCCGTGCTGGCGGCGGACCTGTCCGGGCTCAGCAAGGCCGAGGTCGAGCGGATCTGGCTACCGTTCGCCGGCTGGCTGCTGGTCGCCACCGCGCACCTGCCCACCGATCACCGACGGTGGTGGTTGGCCGCCCAGGCGGCCACCGCCCTCGCCGTCAACCACCTACTGTGGACGGTGTCGTGACCGATGCCGGATCCCGCATCACCGCGGTGGTGAAGTCGGCGATGCCAGCGGCGAAACCGACGTGGGCGGTGAAACCCAGCAACCGGGTGGCGCGGGCCGGATCGGCCACCACGTGCCGTACATCCGCCGCCCGCCCACCCCCGACCGTGACCGGCGACGGCCCGCCCATCGCCGAGGCCAGCTCGTGGGCCAACTCGCCGACGGTGTGCGGCTCACCCGAGCAGACGTTGACCGGGGTCAGCGGATCCGGAGCCGGTGTCGTCAGGGCCAGCAGGTTGGCCGCGGCCACGTCGGTCACGTGCACGAAGTCGCGTCGTTGCCGGCCGTCCTCCAGCACCCGGGGCGGTCGTCCGGCGGCCAGGGCGGACCGGAAGATCGACGCGACCCCCGAATACGGGGTGTCACGAGGCATTCGCGGACCGTAGACGTTGTGGTACCGCAGGGCCCAGACCGACCCGCCGGTCTGCCGGGCCCACGCGCCGGCGAGGTGTTCCTGGGCCAGCTTGGTGGCGGCGTACGTGCTGTGCGGCTCCAGTGGCGCATCCTCCGGCACGAGACCGGGGGAGAGCGCCTGGTCGCAGCGGGGGCAGGTCGGCTCGTACCGGCCCTCGGCCAGGTCAACGGCCCGGCGGCCGGCAGGCCGGACGATCCCGTGGGTGGGGCATTGGTAGCGGCCCTCGCCGTAGACCACCATCGAACTGGCCAGCACCAGTCGGCGTACCCCGGTGGCGTGCATCGCCGCGAGGACGGTGGCCGTGCCGAGGTCGTTGTGCGCGGCGTACCGGGGGGCGTCCGCCGGGTCGATCCCGTGGCCGACCATGGCTGCCTGATGGCAGACCGCGTCGACCCCGGCCAGCAGCCGGGCCAACAGGTCGCCGTCGCGTACGTCGCCGACCACGAGGTCGTGCCGCTCGGTCCAGGACGGTGCCGTCACGCCGTGCGCCTCGGGTAGCAGCGCGTCGACGGCCACCACCTCGTGCCCGTCCTCGGTGAGCTGGTCGACGACATGGGAGCCGATGAATCCGGCCGCACCGGTGACAAGTATCCGCATTCCGGTCACCGTATGACCTCGCGTACGCCGGCGCGGGTTCGCGCGCGCAGCCGTAAGGACCTCGCAAGGTTTGCTGGTGCGGGCGGACCCCGGTGCGTGGCTACGCTGGGCCAGATGGACATCTGGGGGAGACCTTGACGGGGCGGAACGGGGAAGGGCCGTGACGCAGCGGGTGCTGGTCGTCGACGACGATCAGACCGTGAGCGACGTCATCCGTCGTTACCTCGAGAACGACGGCTTCCAGGTGAGCCTCGCGGCGGACGGTGCGGCGGCGCTGGCGGCGGTGGAGCGGCAGGCACCACACCTGGTCGTGCTCGACCTGATGCTGCCCCGGATCAGCGGCCTGGAGGTGTGCCGGGCGCTGCGGGTACGGCCGGACGGCGTACCGATCGTCATGCTGACCGCGCGCGGTGACGAGTCCGACCGGATCCTCGGGCTTCAGCTCGGCGCGGACGACTACCTGACCAAGCCGTTCTCCCCCCGGGAACTGGTGCTGCGGGTCCGTTCGGTGCTTCGGCGCGCCGGCGGTGGGACGCCACCCGAGCGGCCGGAGGCGCTCACCGACGGCGATCTGGTGGTGCACACCGCCTCCCGAACCGCCCGTCTCGCCGGCACCGATCTGGCGCTGACGCTGCGGGAATTCGACCTGCTCGTCCACCTCATGCGGCATCCGTCCCGGGTCTTCGGCCGGGCCGAACTTCTCGAGCAGGTCTGGGGCTGGAACTTCGGGGACCACTCGACAGTGACAGTGCACGTACGCCGGCTGCGGGAGAAGATCGAGACCAACCCGGCCGATCCGCAGCGGATCGTGACCGTCTGGGGCGTCGGCTACCGCTACGAGCCGGCCCATGCGTGACGTACTCCTGATCTTCGCGATCGCCCTCGGCGCGGCCCTCGGCATCGGACTCGCCGGCGCGGTGCTGCTCCGCGCGCTTCGACGCAGCTCGATCACCGTGCACCTCAACGTGCTGCTCACCACCACTGTGGTCGCCGTCGCCGTTGGGGTCATGGCGGTCGCGGAGGCGATGTTCCTCTCCGCGCACGACCTTGAGGTGGTCCTGATCACCGTCGCGGCGGCTGCCATGGTCAGCCTCGCCGTCGGCGGGCACGTCGGCCGTCGACTGGCCCGCGCCGCGGTCTGGCGCGACCAGGCCCGGGAGCGGGAACGGCAACTGGAGAAGGGCCGCCGCGACCTGGTCGCCTGGGTCTCCCACGACCTGCGGACCCCGCTCGCCGGGCTGCGGGCCATGGCGGAGGCGTTGGAGGACCGGGTGGTTCGTGATCCGGACACGGTCGACGAGTACCACCGGCGCATCCGGCTGGAGACCGACCGGATGACCCGACTCGTCGACGACCTGTTCGAGCTGTCCCGGATCAACGCCGGAGCGCTGCGGTTGTCGTTGACGGCGGTGCCGCTCGGAGAGGTGGTCTCGGACGCGCTGGCCACCGCCACCCCGTTGGCCGACGCCCGCCGGATCACGCTGATCGCCAGCGAGTCGGGGTGGCCGACGGTCGCCGCGAGCGAACCGGAGCTGGCTCGGGTGGTGGCCAACCTGCTGCTCAACGCGGTCCGCTACACCCCGGCCGACGGCACCGTACGCATCGAGGCCGGCCGAGAGGAGGACCACGCCTGGCTGTCGGTCGCCGACACCTGTGGCGGCATCCCCCCGGCCGACCTTCCCCGGCTGTTCGACATCGCGTTCCGTGGCGAACCGGCCCGCACGCCCGGCCCCGGCGACGGTGGGGCGTCCGGAGGGCTGGGCCTGGCCATCGTTCATGGCCTGGTGGAGGCACATGGCGGTCGGGTCGAGGTGCGCAACACCCCGGACGGCTGCCAGTTCATGGTCCGGCTGGCGACCGCCTGACGTAGTTCCTGCGCACACCGGGCGAGCGCCGCGACGCCCCTTGCCGCCAGCCTCGCGGGTCCCCACTGTCTGCCGGACCTGACTACGCTTTCCCATGTCTCGGACGCGATCGATGGAGGGTGCATGTCGGTGAATGAGCCGGCGAGCGGGGAGTTCGCTCGCATGCTGGACGCCACGGTTGGCGCGTTGCGTGCCGCCGGCGCCGCGCCCGAGGACGAGGAGGCCGCGCGTCTGCGCCGGGTCGGTGAGTCCGCCGAGGGGCAGGTCCGTGCCGAGTTCGGCGCCGACGGCCGGCTGGAGTCGCTGACGCTGGACCCCCGGATGATGCGGCTCGGCTCGGCCGAGGTCTGCGACCACGTGATCGCGGCGGTGAACGCGGCGATCGACTCGATGCGCGGCGGCGGCCCGACGGTGGCCTCCGGTGACCTCTCGCAGCTCACCGAGCAGCTGGAGCAGGTTCGGGACACGGCCGTGCCGCGACTCGGCGCGTTCCTGCAGGCGCTCACCGACGCGCAGGAGCGGATGGCCCGGGGAGGCGCCCGATGAACGGCTTCGAGGTCGACCCCGCGCTGCTGCGTTCCGGCGGCGATGAGGTCATCGGCGCCGCCGAACGCTTCATCGGGCAACTGGAGAGCTTCGAGGCACAGATGCAGGGGTACGGCGAGCCGTGGGGCGCCGACGACATCGGCTCGCTGATCGGCATCGCGTACACGGAGGCGTCCACCTGGGTCCTGGACTGCATCGGCGTCGCCGCCGAGGAGATCGGCTCGGCCGGTAGCGACCTGACGCAGATGGCCGACAACTACGAGTCGGTCGAGGAAGCCTCCGTGGGCGCGCTGCGGGACATCGAGGGAATGCTGGGGTGACGGCATGGGACTCCAACTGCCGGGCGAGCTGATCACGGCACTCAGTTGGATCGGGTACACCTGGCCCGAGGCCGACGAGGAGAAGCTGTTCGAGATGGGCCAGGCCTGGCTGAACTTTTCCGGCACGGTCGCCGGCGCCTCCGGGGAGGCCGGTTCGGCAGCGGCAGCGATCTGGTCGCAGCACCAGGGCGAGTCGATGCAGGCGTTCCAGAAGTGGTGGGCCAACCCGGAGAGCGGTCCCGGAACGCTACCGGACTACTCCCAGGCCGCGATGCTGATCGGGACCGGGCTGATCATCGCCGCCGCGATCGTGCTCGCGCTGAAGATCCAGGTGATCGTGCAGCTGGCGATCCTCGCCTTCGAGGTGGCTCAGGCGATCGCCACCGCCGTCGTCACGTTCGGCGCGTCGCTGGCCGAGATTCCGATCTTCCAGATAATCACCCGAGAGATCGTCGGCCTGCTGATCGACCAGGTGGTCCAGGAGCTGCTCGATGCGTAGCAGGGCGCCGAAGAGCTCGAAAAAACGCGGCGGCGCGGCCAAGCCGAAGGTCGGCAAGGGCGTCCGCGCGGCGGTGAAGAAAGCCGCCGCCAAGCCGGTGGTGCGAAACAACGCCCTGCCCGAGGTCACCATCAAGGTGCAGCGCAAGTCGTTCCACGCGCGCGGCCAGTTCGACCGCAAGATGAACGCGCTGAAGAAGCTCAGCGACGAGGGCAAGCTGTTCAAGCAGGCCAACCCGGTCGCTCGGGACAGGAAGATCACGGCCGACTACAAGAAGCGCATCCGGCAGAAGATCTTCGACAAGTACTGGCCGCACGACAAGAAGATGGCGAACAAACTCGCCGCCCGGCTCCGCAAGCAGCAGCCCGACCATGTGTGGGAGCTGCAACTCGGCGGCGCCGACGACGTTAGTAATCTGAAGCTCCTGCACGGTCAAACAAACTGGGATGTCGGCGGGCAAATCTGGCATCAGATCAAGAATCTGCCTGACGGCACACCGATCCGAATAGAGGTGGTGGATTGAACCCCGAGTTGCGGGAGCTCATCGCGGAGCTGCGCGCCGACCTGGAGGCGGACCAGCCCGCGACGCTGGCGTGGGCCCAGATCAACGAGGGCGCTCCGGCCGACACGATCCCCGCCGAGCTGCCGCAGCCGGTCCGGGAGCTGCTGGAGACCGCCAACGGCATCCTGGCCGGCGCGTTCGACCTGCCCGCAGTGACGGACATCGACGACATCCAGTACTACCTCGAGCAGATGCCCGAGTTCACCGGGGTCGCCGACGAGCCGGCCGAGTGGCTGGTCATCGGCACGCTGCACGACGAGCCGCTGCTGCTCCGTCGCGACACCGGCGCGGTCTGGTACTTCCCGGCGGAGACGACCGACGAGTGGTTCACCCGGGAGCTGTTCCTCGACGTCGCGCCGGACCTCGACTCGTTCCTCGGCTACTACGTCTTCGGGCCCGGGTACGGGGAGGTCGGCTTCGACGACGACGAGTGGTGGGGCTTCCTCGACGAGCACGGTCTGACCACGCCCGGCGACGAGGACGAGGAGACGGACGATTGACAGCGACACATGAGGAGCTCACCGCCCTCTGGGGCGCCGACGGATTGATCTACTTTCCGCTCGACCGGTTCGACGACGTCCTCGGCCCGCTGACGCCAGAGGTCTTCCCGCCGTTCGGGGCCATCCCGGTCGACGTGCCGATCCTGTTCACTGTCGACGTCGACGTTCCCGGTATGGAGTTGTTCTCCAAGCTGAAGATCGAGATCGGCGACGCCGGCCCGCGCATCCACATCGTCCTGGGCAGCTCGCCGGAAGATCCGCAGCTGCTCTTCTGCCTCGACGCGCTGACCGGGGCCGTCGTGTTGCTGGACCTGGAGACCCCCAACTTCGAGACGGTCAACGCGACCTTCGCCGCGTTCGTCGAGTTCCTCTACCGGCTCGGGCAGCTCATCGCGACAGACCCCGGAGGCCGGGCCCGCGCCGCCCGCGCCGCCGCGATCCGCGACGAGCTGATGGTCGTCGACTCGTCCGCGTTCGCCGACCCGAAGTCGTGGTGGAGCATGGCCTTCGAGCAGCTGGAGTCCACCAGCGGCTAGCCTCGCTGGCCGGTGCCCTCTGCTCCTGCTAGACAGGCCCCGTGGGGATGGACAGGGCACCGAGGAAGCCCGGGAGATCCTCGACGAGATCGCAAGTGTGGAGGAGTCTTACGACGCCGGAGACTACGCAGCTTTCCTCGACAGGTACTACCTGACTACGTGATTGGTTCCGCGGCTCAATCGACCCGCTGGGCCAGCACCTGCCCTGGCCAGGATCCGACCAGGAAGGTCTCGGTGGACGTGAACCCGTGGCGCTCGTAGAACGCCACCAGCTTGCCACCGCCGCCCGCCCAGCAGTCGACCCGTAGCAACCGCACACCGGCTCGCCGGGTTTCCTCCACGGCCCGTGCCAACAGGGCAGACCCGAGGTTCCGGCCGGCGAATCGTCGGTCGGAGACCAGCAGGCGGACGTACCGCTCGGGTTCTGCCACGGGGGCGATCGGTATCCGCGGATCGGGCCCGGAGCCCAACACCAGCGCTGCGGCCGGCGTGCCATCCACTTCCGCGATGTACGGGAGGTTCTCGGTCAGGTACCGATCGACCTGGTCGACCCGTCTGGGCTGTTCCGAGAACGGCTTCGTGCCCCACTGCTCGGTGTTGCCGCGGTCGTTCATCCAAGCCACCGCGGAGTCGAGCATGGCCAGGACGGCAGGCGCGTCGGCCGGTCCACCGCGTCTGATGAATACGTCGCGGGTGGTGTCGTCCATGGCGGAATGGTAATCCGCGCACAGGCCGATCACGACCGAGGGCGTCACTCGTCCTGACCCCGGCCCCCGGGTCCAGAACCTCCGGAGGCCAGGGTTCGA
Organism: Micromonospora sp. NPDC005220; assembly: GCF_040607895.1. Classification (NCBI taxonomy): domain Bacteria; kingdom Bacillati; phylum Actinomycetota; class Actinomycetes; order Micromonosporales; family Micromonosporaceae; genus Micromonospora; species Micromonospora sp. NPDC005220. The sequence continues at coordinate 55,585 of NZ_JBEXHP010000019.1, read as the reverse complement.
TTCATCGCCGCCAGCAGGCGCTCAAGGGTTTTGCGGTCACTGTCGGTGAGGCCACGAAGGATGGCCGCCTCGTTGGCCAGATGTTCCTCGATGAGCCGGTCGGTCAGAGCCACTCCGGCCGGAGACAGCCCGACCACTCTGCCGCGCGCGTCGGCGGCGGAGACCGAGCGGAACACGAGGCCGCGAGCGATCAGTCGGTCCACCCGCTTGGTCACCGCCCCGGTGGTCACCAGCATCCGTTGGCTCAGTTGGCCCGCCGTGAGCGTGTATGGCTCGCCCTCGCGGCGCAGCGCCGCGAGCACGTCGAAGTCCGTCCTGCCCGTTCGCCTGGATCACCTCCCGCTGGCTCATGGAGGTCGCGAAGATGCGGCCGCTCGCATTGCGGTTCGAGGTGATGAGCCTCGCGGTGATCAACGAGCACCGCGACCTGGAGCCCTGGTACCGCGAATTCAACGACCGGGCGTGGGGGCCGGCCAGGGTGTGCGTGGCGGCAGCCACCCAACACGGCTCCGCCGCCCTCGCTCGGCTGTACCCGGCGCTCGGCCGCCGGATCCACGACGCCGGCGACAAGGACTTCGACACCGTCGTTCCGCTGGCCCTGGCCGAGGCCGGCCTCCCCGCCGACCTGGCCGACGCCGCCCATCGCGGCGACCTTGACCAACAGCTGCGGGCCAGCACCGCCCGCGCACAGCAACTGGTGGGCGAGGACCTCGGCACCCCGACTGTCGTCGTCGACGACGTGGCCTTCTTCGGTCCCGTACTGACCGCGATCCCCCGTGGGGAGGAGGCTGTCCGCGTCTTCGACGGCGCCCGCCTGCTCGCCGGCTGCCGGGCCTTCTCCGAGCTCAAACGCGCCCGATCCGACGGCCTCACCTTCGCCTAGCCCCACAACGTCGACTTCAGCGCCGACCGGAGCTACGGGTACGCGAAGGTCCGCTTCGGCCTTCGCCGGCTACCAGCCTCAGCGCTCGGGGTGCCCCCGGTGCGCCGCCCACTCGGGTGCGAGGATCGACATCACGGTGGCGTCAACCCAGTCGTCGCCATCGCGCAGGACCTGCCGCAGCACACCCTCGGCGACGAAGCCGACCTTCTCGTACACCCGCCGGGCCCGGGGGTTGAAGGCGAACACCTCCAGCGAGATGCGGTGCAGGCCGAGCCGCTCGAAACCGTGGCCGACGACCAGGCGTACCGCCTCGGTGCCCAGGCCGCGGTCGCGGCCGGCGGCGGTCAGCAGGGTGCGGAAGTTGCAGTTCCGGTTGACCGGGTCCCAGTTGTTGAGGACCACCTCGCCGACGCACGCCCCGGTGGCGCGGTCCACGACCGCCAGGTCGAGCCGGTCGGTCTGCGCGTTGCGACTGCCGTACCACGAATGCATCCGCTCCTCGTCGAAAGCGTCGTCGGCCGGGCTGCCGGTCAGCCGGGCCACCTCGCGGTCGGCCACCGCAGCCCGGAAGGTGTCCAGGTCGTCGTCGACGAAGGGACGCAGGATCACCCGCTCGCCGGTGAGGGTGGGTTTGATCGAGAAGTCGGGGGTCGCCTGGTCACTGGGCATCGACTGATCCTCGGTGGGACACCGGCGGCAGGCAACCGGATTCCGGCTGCTGGCCGGCGGCTTCGAGGGCCCGGCGCGACGTGCGCACCGCGGTCGAGGACACCGCGGCCAGTTCGGGCCGCGCCGGCAGGAACACCGTGGGGACACCCAGCGACTGGTTCATCGCGGCGAGCTGGTACTCGGCCCAGAGGTCGGTGGTGTTACGCACGCCGCGGACGATCACTCCTACCTCGTGGAGGCGGCAGTAGGTGGCGGTCAACCCTCTCCAGGCCGCAACGGTGACCGAGGTCCACTCGGCCGGCAGAACGGCCCGAACGGCGGCCGCTCGCTCCTCTTCCTCGCTGCCCGGCTGCTTGATGCTGTTGACCGCGACGAGCACCACCACTTCGTCGAAGAGAACGCGTGCCCGGTCCACCACGTTCAGATGCCCGGAGGTGAAGGGATCAAAGGTGCCGGGGTAGACGGCTCGCACGGGTACGCGACCAGGGGTCCGTCCTGTCGGGCGCGCTCCTGCCGATGCTTCGGATGTCACGGCCGCAGGACCCGCTGCGCGTCGCGGATGACCTGCGCGGAGGCGAGGACGGCCCACGAGGCGAAAAGTTCCCGGAAGTAGGCCCCGTGCCGCTCGGCCAGCGCAGCATCGTGCTCGATGACGTCCAGTTCGTTGACGATGCTCAGGTCCACGTGCGACCGAAGTTGGGCTTCACTCGGCGTTCTCACCTGGCCTGCGAAGCGGTCGAACACCTGGCCGGTCTTCGCCAGCTCCCGCCAGCTGCGTCCACGGTCGCAGGCGCCATACAGGTAGACGATCTCCTCGGCGTCAACGCCAACGAGATCCCGCAACACGGCACGATCCGCCCGGTCGAGCAGGGTGCGGTCGAACCCGTCGGTGCCGTATACGGCGTGGGTGAGGCCCGCGGCCTGCACGTCAGGGCCGCACCCGAGCGCGGCGAGTCGTTCGCTGACTCGACAGAGGTGGGCGTACAGGGTGCCGCCGGGATGGGCGATCTGCTCAGCTCCATGCCGGCGAAGCCAGACCCGGACGCCGTCGTCGGTGCTCATGGTTTGACTGTAGGTATCGGCTGTCGGATTCGGCGGCCATCGGGCGTGGGCAATATGTCACAACGCCGTGGATACGTGGCGACCCATCCGCGCACCCAAGGGAGCGACAGTGGTCGATCCCTTGACACTGGAGATGCGATCGCTAACACTTGTCCGCAACGCGATCGTAACGAGCCGAACACATTGTGTCTGTAGTGGCGTGACGGGTCGGCGACGTCGCGTCCGGGTGCGTCACCCGTCCCTGCAGTGTCGAAGTCCGAGGCCGGAAGCGGCCGATCGTTGTTAACGCTCACATACATGATCTCTCACTGACTGGTCAGCCCCTGCGCGAAGGAGAGAGACACATGTCGAGAGTCCTCGCCCGGCTCTGCGCGGTTGCGGCCGCCGCGTGCCTGCTGTTCACCACCTGGTCGGCGGCGACACCGAGGGAGGCGGCAGCGCTCGACCCGACCGTCGGCTACCTGATGGCGCACTTCACCGGCGAGTCGTCGACCGACCAGCAGATCTACCTCGCCCACAGCACCGACGGCCTCCGCTGGACCGACCTCAACAACGGCGGGCTCGTGCTGCGATCCACCGTCGGCACCCGTGGCGTCCGCGATCCCGCCCTGGTCCGCTCGCCCGGCGGCGACCGGTACTGGATCATCGCCACCGACCTGTGCATCGGCTGCGGTCAGGACTGGTCGACCGCGATCAACAACGGCAGCCGCAACCTTGTCGTGTGGGAGTCCACCGATCTGGTCAACTGGTCGGCGCCATGGCTGCTGAACGTCGCCGGCGCGATTCCGGACGGACGCAACGCCTGGGCGCCGGAGGCGATCTGGAACCCGGCCACCGGTGACTACGTCCTCTACTGGGCCACGAACGTCCCGCTCAACGGCGCGACCAAGCATCGCATCTACTCCGCGCGTACGGCGAACTTCCGCAGCATCACCACCCCGCAGGTCTACGTCGACCGGCCGGGAAACCAGGAGATCATCGACACCCAGATCGTCGAGGTGCCAGCCGGAGTCGGTGGCTACCGCTACGTCCGGGCCTCACGGGACGGCCAGATCGCCCTCGAAGGCAGCAACTCCATCCTCGGCACCTGGACCAGCCTCGGGAACCTGTCCGGCATCGGGCTGACCGGGGCGCAGGTCGAAGGCCCGATGTGGATGAAGTTCAACAACCGTAACGAGTGGGTGCTCTACCTCGACCAGTACTCCAGCGGACGCGGCTACCTGCCCGTCCTGACCACCAACCCGTCGAGCGTGAGTAGCTACCGGCTGCCGGCGTCCGGCTCGTACGCGATGGGTGGCACCAGGAAACGGCACGGTTCGATCCTCAACCTGACCGCAGCGGAACAGAACCGCGTGCTCGCCCGCTGGCCCGCCACCGCGGTCAACCGGATCCAGTCGTACAACTTCCAGGACCGGTACGTACGGCACTACGACTACGACGTCCGCATCGACCCGAACGTCAGCCCGGCCCAGGACAGCCAATGGCGGCTGGTGTCCGGCCTGGTCGGCTCCGGCACGGTCTCCATCCAGTCGGTCAACTACCCGGGCTACTACCTGCGCCACTACGGGTTCGACTTCCGACTGGAAGCCAACGACGGCACCGCCACCTTCGCCGCCGATGCCACCTTCCGGCAGGTCGCGGGCCTCGCCAACTCCTCGTGGACGTCGTTCCAGTCCTACAGCCACCCGGACCGCTACATCCGGCACTACAGCTACCTGCTCCGGCTCGACCCGATCCCCGACGCGCAGAGCCGTGCCGACGCCACCTTCCGCGTGACCAGCTGAACCTGGTCCCTGATCTAGGAGTTCCGACTGTGGCACCACACCGACGAGTGCTGTCCGCCCTGGTGACCGTGATGATGGCGACGGTTGGCGTCGTCGTCGCGTCGTCGCCGGCCACCGCCGCCACCAACCAGTTCCGAGGCATGAACTGGGCCGTGTTGGGTGACAACTTCGCCACCGGCCCGCTCGTCGTGCAGGGCCTGAGCTCGTCCGACAGCAACGCGACAGTACGGGCCAAGGCCAACGCCCTCTACGACGACCTGGCGTCCACCATGGGGGTCAACACCGTCCGGCTGCCCATCAACACGCACACGGTGGGGACGGCCTGGTGGGAGGCGTACCGCGGCGCCATCGACGCCGCCACCGCCCGCGGGTTCAAAGTCATCCTCGCCTACTGGGAGGACGGCGCCGCCTCCGGTGGCAGGATCACGAACCTCGCCGCGTGGAACGCGATGTGGTCCACGGTGACCAACACGTACGGCTCGAACACCAACGTCTACTTCGAGCCGATGAACGAGCCGCACGGCTACAGCTCGGCGGAGTGGCGCACTGTCGCGGCGAACTGGCTCAGCTACCACTACTCGGCGGTGCCCGGCCGGGTGCTCATCGGCGGCACCGGCTTCAGCCAGGATCTGCGGGACATCTGCAACGACAGCCGCTTCAACTCGACCCTGCTGTCCTTCCACTACTACGCGTTCTTCTACGGCGCGATGACCTACGACGCCTTCCGCAGCCACATCCAGACCCGCCTGGGCAATTGCGCCTCCCGCGCGGTCGCGACCGAGTTCGGGGCGCCCATGAACGACGGCCGCAACTACGCCGACGCGGGCAGCACCGACAACTTCGTGCGCTACATCCGGGCCATGGCCCAGGTCATGCGCGACAACCAGATGGGCGGCACCTACTGGCCCGCCCTCGGCGGCAAGCCGGGCACCATCGGATACGACTGGTACTCGATGTTCGCGCTCAGCGGCAGCGGCACCGACCTCAACCTGACCGTCCGCAACACCTCCGGCGCGGATCGGATCCGGTACGCCTGGGGCGACACCATCGGTGGTGGCCCGACGACGCCGCCGCCGTCGACCGGAACGTTCTACCGGATCGATGTGCGGCACAGCGGCAAGGCCATGGACGTCCAGCAACCGAACACCGACAACGGTGCGCGCGTCGGCCAGTACACGTACGGCGGCAACGCGTGGCAGCAGTGGCAGTTCCAGGATGCCGGCAGCGGTTACTGGCGCATCATCAGCCGACACAGCGGAAAGTGCCTCGATGTGGTGAGCGCGTCCACCGCCGACGGTGCCGAGCTCGTCCAGTACACCTGCGGCAGCGGCACCAACCAGCAGTTCCAGATGGTCGCCAACGGCGGCTACTTCCAGCTGCGGGCACGACACAGCAACAAGTGCGTGGACGTACCGGCGGCGGCGACCGCGGACGGGGTGGTCCTCAAGCAGTACTCGTGCAACACCGGCGCCAACCAGCAGTGGTCGCGCACCACCGTATGACGGTCGTTGCGACCTGACGACCGATGGTGAACCCACTACCTCAACTGCGCCGTGAGCGGGGGAACACTCAGCTGGGCCTGGCGTTGCGCTACCGTCAAGGCGCGCACCCCGGCGTCGATCAGCCGGAGTCCGCCGGCCGTCGATGGCCCGTGGGGACCCCCACCAGATCCAAGGAGAACGCGATGCCGGAGCCTGAGCCCGCCCAAGAAGCCCCCGCGGTGGCTGCCGACACCTCAACAACGGCCGAGACTGAGACCGACCCGCCTGTCGTTCCCGCGAATCGGGCTGCCCGACGCGCGAAGGGCAAGGTCGTCTCGCCTCAACCGCAGGGAAAGGGTCAGCACCTCGGCGGCCGTGGCTCGGTCCAGAGCCCTCGGCAGTGGGGTAACCGCCGGAGCGGCTGATCCGTTGATGGGCGTGGGAGGAGCGAGGGTGACGCAGCAGAGGGCACTGGTGGTTCGGGGCGGTTGGGAAGGGCACCAGCCGGTCAAGGCGACCGAGGTGTTCATCCCCTTCCTGAAACGAAGCGGCTATGCCGTGCGAGTCGAGGAGTCGACCGAGATCTACGCCGATGCCGCCGTAATGGCCGCGACCGACCTCGTCGTGCAGTGCATGACGATGTCGCAGATCACCGCGGAGCAGGTGGCGGGCCTCAGCGCGGCGGTCATCGCCGGTACCGGCTTCACCGGCTGGCACGGCGGCATCGTGGACGCGTTCCGCGCGTCATCGGAGTACCTGCATCTGGTGGGCGGCCAGTTCGCGACCCATCCGGGTCTGGAGCCGTGTGAACGTCACGGTGGTCCGGAGGACAACTTCCTGCCGCACACGGTGCGCGTCACCGACCTCGGTCGGGAGCACCCGATCACCGCGGGCATCGAGGACTTCGACCTGGTCACCGAGCAGTACTGGGTGCTGCACGACGACCTGATCGACGTCCTGGCCGTGACCACCCACCCGACGCAGCCGTGGCACCCGTGGCACCGGCCGGTCACCTCGCCGGCGATCTGGACCCGGCTCTGGGGTGCCGGGCGCATCGTCGTGACGACCCCCGGGCACAGCCTGGACGTGCTGGAGCACGAGAGCGTCCGTACCGTGATCGAGAGGGGAATGGTGTGGGCGACCCGCACCGCATCGGCGTCGTAGGTCTCGGGGTCATCTCCCGCGCGTACCTGGACACCCTCGCGGACCACCCGGAGGTGAGCGTCGTCGCGGTGGCCGACCTGGACGCCTCCCGGTCGGCTGCGGTCGCCGCCACGATTCCCGGGGCCGAGGCGTCAAGCGTCGAGCGGCTGCTCGCCCGCCCGGACGTGCAGACGGTGCTCAACCTGACCATTCCCGCGGCGCACGCCGACATCTCGCTGGCCGCGATCGAGGCGGGCAAGAACGTGTACGTCGAGAAGCCGCTCGCGGTGACATTCCCGGACGGGCGCGCCATCATCGAACGGGCCGCGTCGGCCGGTGTCCGCGTCGGGTGCGCGCCGGACACCGTCCTGGGCACGGGTACGCAGACCGCGCGGGCGGCGATCGACGGCGGGCTCATCGGACGCCCGATGTCCGCGTCGGCCGTCATGGTCACTCCGGGGCACGAGCGCTGGCATCCCAACCCGGACTTCTACTACGCCCCGGGCGGCGGGCCGTTGCTGGACATGGGGCCGTACTACATCTCGGCGCTCGTCCACCTGCTCGGGCCGGTTCGCGCGGTGACCGGTGCCGCCAGCCGCCTGCGTGCCGAGCGCGTCATCGGCTCAGGCCCGCGCACCGGCGAACGGATCCCGGTGGGGGTGGACACCCACGTCAGTGGCGTGCTCGAGCACGCCAACGGTGCGCTCTCCACCATCACCACGAGCTTCGACGGCGTCGCGACGACGGCCGCGCCGATCGAGGTGCACGGGGAGGCCGGCACGCTCGCCGTACCCGATCCGAACTACTTCGACGGTACGGTCCGCCACTTCGCGCTCGGCGGCAGCGAATGGCGCGTTCTCGAACCGCAGGCGGGCTACGCCGAGAGTTCCCGGGGCATCGGTCTGATCGACCTGGTCAGGGCCGACGATCAGCGTCCACCACGCGCTGGCGGCGACGTCGCGCTGCACGTGCTCGAAACGATGACCAGCCTGCTCCGGTCGGCGGCGGAAGGCCGGCGGATCGAGCTGACGACGGTGCTGGAACGGCCCACGGCGGTTTCGCTCACTCCGGTCGAGGAGTGGAAGGCGTACCACGCGTACGGACACTGAACGGGCCCAGACAGGACCGAGAGCGCCAGAAGGGGCGACCGCCCCGGCCGAAGCCGAGGCGGTCGGTCGCGGGATGCCCCCCGTATTCGCGCCCCGCGCGTACTCAGTGGTTGTTGTTGAGCCAGATGCAGGAGTTGTCGCTGCCGGTCCACCGCCAGCACATGTGGTCGCGGGTCTGCGGCCCGTACTCGCCATCCACCGAGATGCGGAGGTCGGACTGGACGCTGCGCAACGCGCTCTGGGTGTAGCCGCCGAAGTCGTTGTCGACTCCGCTGGGGCCGAGGTACTTTCCGTAGATCCCCTGCAACGTCCGCTGCAGTTCACCGACGCCGGAGCTGTGGTCGCCACGGGTCAGCAGGCAGTTGAAGTTGATGGTGCTGGAGACGTACGCCGGGATCCAGGCGGTCGCGCCCCGGGCGCCGGACCAGGTGGAGGTGTAGACGCCTGCGCCGTTGCAGTGCGGCAGGGCAGCCTGGGCGGGCGAGGCGATCGCCACCGCGCCGCCCACGGATGTGACGGTCAGCGCGACGGCGAGACCGAGGCGGAGGAGACGTCGGAGCATGGGAACCCCCTGGTCGAGGTAAGGTCGCACGCGCAACGCTGCGTCGCGCGGCTTGCCACACCATCGTTTCCTTCGCCGCTCAGCCCGGACAGGAGCCGGACCGGAGATTGACCGGCACTTCGGGCCCGTCAGCGCAGAGCGGCGAGCTTGGTGTCGATCCCGCCGGTGTCGGCGTCCGGCAAGGACACCAGGATGTCCCGTGCCCGCTGCCAGGCCAGGCGGGCCGAGGCGGCGTTGCCGGCGGCGAGGTGGGCGTCGCCGAGGCTGACCAACGCGTCCGCCTCCAACCGCCGGTGACCGATGTCGCGGCGCAGGCGGACCGCGTTCTCGTGGCAGGTGACCGCCTCCGTGAACGCGTTGAGCTGGAGGTGGGCGTGCCCGAGACTGGCCCAGGTGATCGCTTGGCCGAGCACGTTGTCGACCGACGTGAACAGGGCCAGCGCCTGTTCGCAGCTCTCAATCGCGGCGTGGTGGTCACCGAGTTGGCCGTGGGACCAGCCAACCGCGTTGAGCGCGAAAGCCTGGCCGGTGACGTGTCCGGCCTGCCGATGCAGGCGCAGCGCCTCCTGGGCGTGACCAAGGGCCTGCTCGGGCTGGCCGGTCCGGTCGCGGATCCACCCGAGGTTGAGCTCGACCCGGGCCTGCCCGGCGAGGTCGCCCAGCCGCCGGTACCGGTCGTACGCCAGTTCCAGGTGCCGCCGCGCGGTGGCGTACTGGTTCAGGGAGATGCCCGCGAAGCCGAGCACCCCGTGGGCGTACGCCTCGGCCCGGTCGTCGGCCAGCCGGACGGCCGCCGACAACGCCGCGTGCAGGCTGTTGGTCCAGTCCTCGACGTAGCCGCGTTGGTTGAGGTAGGTGGTGATCGCCCAGGCGAGGTGACTGGTGTGACGGTCGAAGCCGTGGTCGCTCGCCAGCCGCACGGCCGAGAGCAGCACCGCGTGTTCGTCGGTGAACCACTCCATGGCCTGGTCACGATCCGCCAGTGGCATTGGCGCGACCCCGGGCCCCGGCGGGTCGACCGGCAGCCGGTCGCGCTGCGGATAGAGCAGTTCGTCGGCGGCGTACGCGACGGACAGGTAGTGGTCGAGCAACCGGGAGCGGGCCGCGTGACGGCTCGCCTCGCTGTCCTCGGCCGCGGCCAGTTCGGTGGCGTACGCGCGGAGCAGATCGTGGTACGTGAACCGTCCGGGGCGGTGCTCGCTGAGCAGGTGCGCCCGGGTCAGCTCGGTCAGGTGGCGGTGGACCTGGGCGGGCGCGATCCCGGCGAGGCTGGCGGCCGCCGCAACGGCGAAGTCCGGGCCCGGGTGGACGCTCAGCAGCCGGAACAGCCGGGCGGTGTGCGCGTCGAGGGTCCGGTACGACCAGGACATGACCAGCCGCAGATTGGTGACGGCCTCGCCGCCGTCGAACGCGTCCAGACGCCCAGCCACCGGGCGAAGGTTCGCCGCCAGTTCCCTCAGGCGGAACTCGGCGTGGATGGCGGCCCGCGCGGCCACGACGGACAGCGCCAGGGGCAACCCGGCCGAGGCGTTGACGATGGCGTCGACGGCCTCGGGTTCGGCGGTCACGCGTTCCGCGCCGAGACGTCGGGCCAGCAGCTCGCGGGACTCGGCCGCCGACATGACGTCCAGTGTGATCGGGTGAGCGCCGTTGACACTGACCAGGCCCAGGAACTGGTCACGACTGGTCACGAGGACGAAGCTGCCCGGTGCGCCCGGCAGCAGCGGTCGTACCTGGTCGGCGTCACCGGCGTTGTCCAGGACGACCAGCACCCTCCGGCCGTTGAGCAGACTGCGGTAACGAGCGATCTGCTCCTCCAACGCGGTCGGCGGATGGTCACCCGGTCCGGCGAGAGCGTTGACGAATCCGGCGAGCGCCGTGCTCGGGCTGACCGGGGTACCGCCCGGGTCGAAACCGCGCAGGTTCACGTAGAGCTGGCCGTCGGGAAACTGCGGGGCCACGCGGTGCGCCCAGTGCACCGCGAGCGTGGTCTTTCCCACCCCGGCGGTGCCGGAGACGATGGCGAGGCCCATCGCTGTCGGCTGGTCCACCGCTCGGGCCAGGATCTCGTCGAGGCGAGCCAGCGCGCCGGCCCGGCCGGCGAAGCCGAAGCTGTCCGCGGGCAGCTGCGCCGGGACACCGCCCGAGGCGGCCGGCGTCGGCCTTCCGTCGAGGAACCGGTTCCGCTCCGGCCCCCGGAGGCCGAAGGCGTCGGCCAACAACAGCATCGTCGCAGGTCGTGGCCGGGCGATCCGTCCCGCCTCCAGGTCCCGGAGGTGCCGGACCGACAACCCCGTCTTCGCGGCCAGATCCTCCTGCGTCAACGCGCTGCGTCGCCGTAGCTCTCGTACGGCCTCCCCGAACACGGGGATCACGCTATCGACCACGGTCAGCGTGGACAATCGGGCAGGCGACGCAATAGCCCGTCAACCCGGCCGGCGCTCAAGCAGGACAGGCGCGGGTCGCGGAGTGTGCCGGTGGGCGGTGTCCGGTGCTCATCGTGGAGGGCCGAAGTGGTGGGCCAGCGAGGCGCGCAGCGTGTCGGGGTCCCCGGCGGACCAGGCGATGAAGCAGTCGGGGCGTACGAGCAACGCGGTGGCGGTCGTGCCCTCCAGTGCCCCGGTGACCACGTCGACCCGGTCCCGCCACGGCGCGGCTACCTCGGCGAAGGCGCCCGTGGAGTCCAGCAGCAGCGGCCGGGCGGTGCGGGTCAGCTCGGCGAGGCGTGTCGAACCGTGGTCGCCGTGCACGACCACGTCGGGGGCGCAGCGGCCGGCCAACGGGTCGGCGGGGTCGGCGGGGTAGTGGATGTCCGCGCCGGACATCAGCGCCGCGATGTGCCCGGTCACCTCCGGCTTGCGCAGCAGTTCGGCGAAGAGTTCCCGCAGGCCGGTGATCTCGTCGCCGGGGCCGATGAGCGCCGACTGCGCCTGAGTGGACATGACGACCCGTTCGGCGACGGGGCGACGCTCCGTCTCGTACGTGTCGAGCAGGCCCTGCGGTGCCCGGCCGTGCACCGTGGCGGCGAGTTTCCAACCCAGGTTGACCGCGTCCTGTAGGCCCAGGTTGAGGCCGGGGCCGCCGATCGCGGGGTGCACGTGCGCGGCGTCACCGACCAGCAGCACCCGGCCGGCGCGGTAGCGGGCGGCGATGCGGGTGTTGCGGCCGGTCAGCCGCCGCAGCAGGCCGGGGCCGTCAGGCGCGTTGAGGGGGATGTCGGCGCCGAGCACCCGGGCGACGCTGGCCCGCAACTCCGCCAGGTTCATCGGGGTCTCGTCGTCCGTCGGCGTGTCGGGCCACTCGGTCGTGCTCAGGATCGCCGGGCGGCCGGGGAACGGGGCCCAGGCGATCAGGCCGCGTGCGGTGCGGGTGTGCTGGAACGGCGGGACGACGCCGTAGCCGGGGACGCGCAGGCCGCCCGTCTCGGGGTCGAGGGATGACGCGGGCACGGTCACCGTGGCGGTGCGGGAGATCGACCGGTCGCTGGTGACACCGGGAAAGTCGATGCCGGCCAGACGGCGCACCGCGCTGCGGCCACCGTCGGCGCCGACGAGGAAACGGCAGGTGAGCTGCGTACCGTCGGCGAGGTCGACCTCGACCCCGTCGGGGCGTTGGTGGAGGTCGATGACCTCGTGGCCGCGGCGCAGGTCGACGCCGAGCTCGACGGCCCGAGCGGCGAGGGCGGCCTCGAGCTGGGCCTGCGGTACCCCGAGCACGTAGTGCGGGTTCTCCGCGAGCACCGTGAGGTCCAGCGGGAACGCGCCGAAGGTGAAGGCGGGTTGGGGGATCGGCGGGGTGCTCTCACCGCTGAGTTGTGCGTAGAGGCCGCGCCGGTCGAGCAGGCGGACGACCTGGCCAACGAGGCCGTTGGCGCGAGCCTCGCCGGTGGGCGCGGTGTGGCGTTCGAGGACGACGGGGTGGACGCCGGCGAGGGCCAGTTCGCAGGCGAGCATGAGGCCGTTGGGGCCTGCTCCGACGATGACGACATCGATCATGATCGTGATCCTTTCGGGGTGTGCGTCATCGCCACGGCGGGCGCGGCACATGGCCGGTCCGCCGCGGGAGTGTGACGCGGCTTGAGACGTGGGTGAGGTTGTGCCCTGGGCGAGGGGCGGCTCAGTGCGACGGGGCAGGGAGGCCGGCGGCGACCTGGGTGAAGGCGTCGGTGATGAGGCGTTCGATCGGGGCGGGCGGGTCGGCGCTGTCGAGATAGTGCTGCATGGCGACGGCGACGGCTGCGCTGGCGGCGGCCGCGACGAGCCTCGGATACATGTCGGTGGCGAGGTCGGTGCCGGTGCGCTCGGCGACAGCGGCGGCAAGCTCGGCCTCGGCGATCGCGGCGGCGCGCAGCCGTTCGCCCTGTAGGGCGGGCTCGGCGAGCATGGTGCGTACGCCGGCAACCCACTGCGCGTGGCCGGGGGAGGGCATCGCCTCGACCTCGGGGCCGCGGGTGAACTGCTCCAGCGCGGCCTGGGTGAGCGCTGCCCAGAGCGGCTCGTCGGCGGGACGTTCACGCAGCGCGGCGGCGGTGCGCAGGCTGCGGTCGAGGTGGCGGGAGGCGATCGCCTCGGCCTTGCTGGAGAAGTAGTTGTTGAAGGTGCGGGGGGAGACACCGACCGCCTCGGCGATGTCCTCGACGCGGACGTTGTCGTAGCCGCGCTCTGCGGTGAGGTGGATCGCGGCCCAGCCGAGCGCCGCCCGCGTCTCGGCCTTCTTGCGCTCCCGTAGCCCCGTCATGCCACCCACGCTAGCATTAATTGCGTGACCCGCAAATATGCGTGCCACGCAAAATCGCCCCGGCTCGCGCCGGTTCCACTCACCCGGGGCGCGTGAGGTGGTCGCGTCGGGCAGGCGTGACGGCCCGCTGGCGAGGGGTGGCTGCTCCACCTGACAAAGGAACAGCCTCCGGACGAGCGCGGACGGTAGGCCCCGAGGACGGCGATAATGGGGAGCGGGATCGCGTCACAGGCCCTAGCATCGCCGGCATGGCAACGCGGCTTGTTCAGATCAACATGAAGGCTCGAAACGACGCCGCGCTGGGCGGCTTCTGGGCGCAGGCGCTCGGTTGGGAGGTCTCCAGCGAGGGGCCCGGCGTGACGAACCTCGAACCCGAGGGTTTCGTCTACCCCGACCCGGTCGCTGTCTGCATCGACCTCGTCGTCTCCCCGGAGCCCAAGACGGTGAAGAACCGCGTGCACGTGGACCTCGCCACCACCTCGGCGGAGCATCAGGCGGAAGTGGTTGCACGGCTGAAGGATCTCGGCGCGACAGCCGCCGATGTGGGCCAGGGTGACGTGCCGTGGACGGTCCTGGCCGACCCGGAGGGCAACGAGTTCTGCGTGCTGGACCCTCGACCGCTCTACCAGGACACCGGGCCGATCGCCGCCGTGGTGGTGGACTGCGCGGACCCGCGAGCCATGGCCCGGTTCTGGAGCGAGGCCACGGACTGGACGCTGCACGAGGTAACCGACCAGGGGGCGAGACTGCGCTCCGCCAAGGGCGTCGGCCCCTACCTGGAGTTCGTCCGTACCCCTGACGTGAAGAGCGGGTGGAACCGCGTCCATCTCGACGTCCGCCCGTACCCCGGTGACGACCTGGAGACCGAGGCGGCCAGGCTGCGGAGTCTCGGCGCGACCCCGATCGAGCTGGGCGAGAAGGTCCGGTGGCGGGTGTTCGCCGACCCGGAGGGCAACGAGTTCTGCCTCCTCACCCCGAGCTGACCCAACCGGCTTTCACTCAGTGAAAGCTCCGGTTCCTCAGCGGGGACACCACGCGGGACGATCCGGCTCCATCGACGTTCGTCGGCATGGAGGTCCGGTCGCATGGCTTTCGCGCGTAACCAGTGGTACGTGGCCGCCTACGGCAATGAGGTGGGGCGGAACCTGCTCGCCCGGACGGTGCTCGGTGAGCCGCTGGTGCTGTATCGCACCGGTGCCGGGAAGGCGGTGGCGCTGGCCGACCGGTGTGTGCACCGGCGCTTCCCGCTGTCGGAGAGCCGGCTCGACGGCGACACGATCGTCTGCGGCTACCACGGCTTCACCTACGATCCGACCGGCGCCTGCGTCTTCGTACCCGGTCAACAGCGCATTCCGCGCACCGCGCGGGTGGTCTCGTTCCCGGTGGTGGAACAGGACTCGTTCATCTGGGTCTGGATCGGCGACCTGGACCGGGCCGACCCGGCTGCGATTCCCCGCGCACCGTGGCTGGCCGACCCGCGCTACGCGGTGGTGCGGGGCATGGCGCCGCTGAACGCGCGGTACGGCCTGCTGGTGGACAACCTCCTGGACCTGTCCCACGAGACCTATCTGCACGGCGGTTACATCGGCACGCCGGAGGTGGCGAACACCCCGATCACCACCGAGGTGGACGAGGACCGGGGGATCGTCTACGTCAGTCGGCACATGGACGACGCCGAGTGCCCCCCGTTCTACGCGCGCTCCACCGGCATCCAGGGCCGGATCACCCGGTGGCAGGACATCGAGTACCACCCGCCCTGCCTCTACCTGCTGCACAGCCGGATCGCGCCGCAGGGTGTCTACCCGCCCGCCGAGGGCGAGGACCGCGAAGCGTTCCACGCCGAGATCGTGTACGCCATCACCCCGTCGACGGAGCACACCACCTATGACTTCTGGGCCGTGGCGCGCGACTTCGCGATCGACGACGAGTCGGTCAGCGAGTACCTCCACCACAGCAATCACACAGTTGTCATGCAGGACGTGACCGCGCTCAACATCCTGGAGCAGGTGATCGCGAGCGAGCCGGACCGGTACCAGGAGTTGAGCATCAACATCGACACCGGTGGCCTGGCCGCCCGGCGGCTGCTGGCGCGGATGGTCGGGTCCGGGACGGTGGGAGCGGCGCGGTGAGTTCCCGAGCGGACCCGGACCGGCTCTACCGGATCCACTGGGTGCCGGGCACCGACACTCTGCGCGGGACCTGCCACTGTGGGGCCGAGCGCCTCGCCGAGGATCCGGTCGAGTTGTGGGAGTGGTTGCTCGCCCACCCGCAGGGCCACCAGGGCGTGGCCGAACCGGTGCCCGGACCGCCGAGGCGGCTGGCGATGCGCGAGTGACGGTGGACGTGCTGACCGGTGTCGAGCTGGTGGTCGCCGGCCGGGATCAGGTGGCGGCCGAGGTGGTGGCGATCCGCCTGTGTCGCGCGGACGGCGGTGACCTGCCCGAGTGGACGCCGGGCGCGCACATCGACCTGGAGTTGGGCGCCGGGCTGGCCCGCCAGTACTCCCTCTGCGGTGACCCGGCGGAGCGGTCCGTCCTGCGGATCGCGGTGCAGCGGGAACCGAACGGGCGCGGCGGCTCCCGGCTGGCGCACGAGCGGCTCACCGTCGGCGCGACCGTCCGGGTGAGCGGACCGCGCAACACCTTCCCGCTGGTCGCGGCGCGGCGCTACCTCTTCATTGCCGGCGGCATCGGTATCACCCCCATCGCACCGATGGTCGCCGCGGCCAACGTCGCGGGCGCCGACTGGCGGCTGGTGTACGGCGGACGTAGCCGGGCCACCATGGCCTTCGCCACCACCCTGCGGGAGAGGTACGGCGACCGGGTGAGCCTGCACCCGCAGGACGAGACCGGGCTGCTCGACCTGGCCGGGTTGTTGGGCCGGCCCGGCACCGGGCTCGTCTACTGCTGCGGCCCGGAAGCACTGATCACCGCGGTTGAGGAGCACTGCCGCGGCTGGCCACCCGGCTGCCTGCACGTCGAGCGGTTCACCGCCCGGGGCGACACCGGCGCGCCGGAGACGACGATCGAGGTCGAACTCGCGCTCTCCGGGCGGACGGTGACAGTGCCGCCGGGCACACCGATCCTGCAGGCGGTGGAGGAGGCCGGGGTGCAGGTCCTCTCGTCCTGCCGGGAGGGCACCTGCGGCACCTGCGAGACGCCAGTGCTCGCCGGTGTGCCCGAGCATCGCGACAGCCTGCTCACCGCCGAGGAACGGGCCGCCGGGGACACCATGATGATCTGCGTCTCCCGGGCCCGTACGCCCCGGCTCGTCCTGGAGCTGTGAGCGCCCGACGTGGGCGGGGATGATGACGGGGTGCGCGCAGAACCGGGACGGTCGGTGACGAGCAAGGTGCTGGCGTTGCTCGACGCGTTCAGCCCGTCCACCCCGGCGTTGACCCTGAGCGAGTTGGCGCGTCGCACTGGGATGCCACTGCCCACCGTGTACCGGCGGGCCGCTGAGCTGGTCGCGTGGGGGGCGCTGGAGCGCGGCGACGACGGGCGGTACCGGATCGGTCTGCGGCTGTGGGAGGTGGGCTCGCTCGCCCCCAGGGGCCTGGGGCTGCGGGAGCTGGCCCTGCCGGTGATGGAGGACCTGTACGAGGTGACCCACGAGAACGTCCAGCTCGCCGTCCGGCAGGATCTCGAACTCGTCTTCATCGAACGGATCGCCGGGCGACACGCGGTACCCGTGCTCACCCGGGTGGGGGGTCGCTTCGCGCTGCACGCCACCGGCGTCGGGCTGGTCCTGCTCGCCCACGCGCCCGCCGAGGTCCAGGAGCAGGTGCTCGCCGCCCCGCTGGAGCGGTACACCGAACTGACCATCACCGACCCGAAGCGGCTGCGTCGCTGCCTCGCCGAGGTGCGCCGGGCCGGGTACGCGGTCAGCGACCGTCAGGTCACCATGGACGCCCTCTCGGTGGCCGCGCCGATCCGCGTACCGGAGGGTGTGGTGGCGGCGATCTCGCTGGTGGTCGCCCACGACCGGGCGGATCCGGTGGCGTTGGCGCCGCTGGTCCAGGCCGCCGGCCGGGTGGTCTCCCGGGCGCTGAACAGCTCCACCGGCTCTGCCGTCTGATGTAGACAGACTGCAAATCGTTGACGCCCGATCAAATTCTGCATTACGTTTCCGGTGCGCGTGTTACCCGGAGGTCCGGCACCGACGAGAGGGAGCACCCATGTCACTGGACGGCAAGGTCGCCATCGTCACCGGCGCCGGGCGGGGCCTCGGCCTCGCCTACGCGCAGGAGTTGGCGCGGCGGGGCGCCTCGGTCGTGGTCAACGACGTCGACGCCGAGGCCACCGCCGACGCCGTAGCGGCGATCGAGGCGTCCGGCGGCCGGGCCGTCGCGGTGGTCGCACCGGTCGGCCCGACCGAGACCGCGAAGGAGCTCGTCAGCACGGCGGTCGAGCACTTCGGACGGCTGGACATCCTCGTCACCAACGCCGGCGTGCTGCGCGACACGGTGCTGTGGAAGATGAGCGACGACGACTTCGACACCGTCATCAACGTGCACCTGCGCGGCACGTTCACCACAGTCCGTGCGGCGGTGCAGCACATGCGGCAGGCCGGTGAGGGCGGGCGGATCATCTGCGTCGGTTCACCCACCGGGCAGCGGGGCACCTTCGGCCAGACCAACTACGCGGCCGCCAAGGCGGGCATCGTCGGCATGGTCCGGACCTGGGCGCTCGAGCTGAAGCGGGCCGGCATCACCGCCAACACCGTTGTCCCGGTCGCCGCGACCGCGATGACCGCCACCGTTCCCTACTTCGCCGCGGCGGTGCGGGCCGAGGCGAACGGCGAGCCGATGCCCGCGTTCTTCCGACAGGAGCTGGGATTCGGCACGGCGGACGACGTGGCCGGGCTGGTCGCGTTCCTCAGCTCCGACGCGGCGGCCTCGGTGACCGGGCAGGTGATCGGTGTCGGCGGGGACCGCCTGCAGATCTGGACCCACCCGGAGGCGGCGCTGACCGCGCACCGCGAGGGCGGCTGGACGTACGACGCGCTGGTGGAGGCCTGGCCGACGACGTTCGCCGGTGCCGCGCAGAGTGTCGGCGAACGATTCCCGAAACTCCCCGAGGAGTTCGAGACCGCGCCGTCCTGACCGGCCCGAGCAGACCTGCCCGCACCGACCCGCACGACGAAGGTTGGCCCCATGTACCAGCCCGCGATCGACCTCGACGACGTCACGGCGATCGACGTGCACGTGCACATCGAGGTCGACGACCACGGCCACACCTCACTGCCCGAACCGCTGGTGGCAGCGGCGTCGGCGTACTTCAAGACCGACGGCCCACGGCCCGCGGTCGACGCGGTGGCGCGGTACTACCGCGAGCGGCACATGGCGGCGGTCGTCTTCACCGTGGACGCGCGTACCCAACTGAAGCACCAGCCACTGTCCAGCGTCGACATCGCCCGCGCGGCGGCCGAGCACGCCGACGTGCTCATCCCGTTCGGGTCGGTGGACCCGCGCACCGGGGAAGCGGCAGTCGAACTCGCCGACCGGTTGATCCGGGAGGAGGGCGTACGCGGCTTCAAGTTCCACCCCACAGTGCAGGGCTTCGACCCCAGCCACGACGAGTACGCGCCGCTGTGGGGCCTGCTGGAGCGGGCCGGCGTCCCGGCGCTCTTCCACACCGGGCAGACCGGCATCGGCGCGGGTACGCCGGGCGGCTACGGCCTGCGCCTCGGTCGGTCGAACCCGATCCTGCTCGATCCGATCGCGGCCGACTTTCCCGACCTCCAGATCATCATGGCCCACCCGTCGGTGCCCTGGCAGGACGAGGCGTTGTCGGTGGCCACGCACAAGCACAACACCTGGATCGACCTGTCCGGCTGGAGCCCGAAGTACTTCCCGGCCGAGCTGGTGCGCTACGCGAACTCGCTGCTGAAGCGCCGGGTGCTCTTCGGCACCGACTACCCGATGCTCACCCCGGACCGGTGGCTTCGCGACGTGCGGGCGACCGACCTCAAGCCGGATGTGCTCCCGGGCATCCTGAAGGACAACGCGGCCCGACTGTTGGGCCTGGCCCGGTGACGACGAGAGGAAACGCCATGACGACGACCATCACCTACGACCGGCTCGGCGACCTCGCCGGCACCGATCTCGGCCACACCGGGTACCGCACTGTCACCCAGGACCAGGTCGACCTGTTCGCGGACGCCACGGATGACCACCAGTGGATCCACGTCGACCCGGAACGGGCGAAGACCGGTCCGTTCGGCGCGCCGATCGCGCACGGCTTCCTCACCCTCTCCCTCGCGGTTCCCTTCTGGACCGAGCTGCTCGAGGTGAAGGGCGTGACCACCAAGGTGAACTACGGCCTCGACAGGGTGCGCTTCCCCGCGCCGGTCGTGGTCGGGGCGCGGGTGCGGATGCGGGCCACCGTCGTCGAGGTCGTCGAGGTCCGCGGCGGCTACCAGATCGCCGTGGACCAGACGATCGAGATCGAGGGCGGCGCCAAGCCGGCGGTCGTCGCGCGAGGGCTGTACCGCTTCTACGCCTGAGCCCGGGGGCATCCGTCGAGCCGGGCGAGCACACCACCTCCACCCCCAGGAGAATGATGATGCACCAGCACGGAATCGGCGCCTGGGTGGCCAAGCGCCGGCTCAAGTCCCCGGACCAGATCGCGATCATCCACGGCGACCGGTCGCCCATGACGTACCGCCAGTTCGCCGACGCCGTGGACCGGATCTCGGCGGTGCTGCGGGAGCGGGGCGTCGGCAAGGGTGACTCCGTCGCCTACCTGGGCGAGAACAGCCCCGAACTCCTCCAGGTGATGTTCGGGGCGGCGCAGGTCGGGGCCGTCTTCGTGCCGGTCAACACCCGGCTCGCCGTACCCGAGATCGCCTACGTCCTCGCCGACTGCGGCGCGCGGGTGCTGATCCACGACCCGGACTTCGCGGTGCCGGTGGCCTCCGCCGCGGCGACCGCCCGGACCCCGTACGTCATCGTCAACGACGAGGGCAGCGCGGACCGGCCCGGGCTGGCCCGGCTGGCCCGAGGCGTCGTCACCCCGTTCACCGATCATGCCGACACCGCCCACGAGGATCCGGCGGCGATCGTCTACACCTCGGGCACGACCGGCCGGGCCAAGGGCGCGGTGCTGACCCACGGCAACCTCACCTGGGTGGCGCTCAACTGTGTGGTCGACTACGACGTCGTCTCCACCGACGTCGCGCTCATGATCTCGCCGCTGTTCCACGTCGCCTCGCTCGGGATGGGCGCCCTGCCCGTCATCCTCAAGGGCGCCACGATGGTCATCGAGAGGGGCTTCGAGCCGGGCCGCGCGCTCGCGCAGATTGAGCGGCACGGGGTCACCATGCTCAGCGGTGTGCCGACCACCTACCAGCTGCTGGCCGACCACCCCGCCTGGGCGTCCACCGACCTGTCCACGTTGACGAAGCTCACCTGCGGAGGTTCGGCGGTGCCGGCCCGCATCCTCAACGCGTACGAGGCGCGGGGCCTGTCGTTCTCCCAGGGTTACGGCATGACCGAGGCCGCGCCGGGCGCCACCGCGCTGCCGCCCACGATGACCCGCGTCAAGCAGGGCAGTGTCGGCCTGCCGCACTTCTTCACCGACGTGCGGATCACCGATGCGGCTGGTGCGGTGCTGCCCGCCGGCGCTGTCGGTGAGATCGAGGTGGCCGGTCCCAACGTCTTCCCCGGCTACCACGGGCTGCCGGAGGCGACCGCCGAGGCGTTCACGGCCGACGGGTGGTTCCGCTCCGGCGACCTCGGCCACCTGGACGCCGACGGTTACCTCTACATCTCCGGCCGCCTCAAGGACATGATCATTTCGGGGGGCGAGAACATCTACCCGCTCGAACTCGAGCAGCTGCTCACCGAGGTCGACGGGGTGACCTCGGCGGCGGTCATCGGCGTACCGGACGAGCGTTGGGGGGAGGTGCCGTGGGCGATCGTGACCGTGCGGGAGGGGGCGTCCGTGGACACCGCCACCGTCCGGGCCCGCCTGGACGGCAGGATCGCGCGCTACAAGCTCCCGAAGAACGTCGTCATCGTGGACGAGCTGCCGCGGACGGCGTCGGGGAAGGTGCGGAAGGCCGATCTGCGGACCCGATTCGGCGCCTAGTCGCGGGCCGGGCCGCGACGAGTTCGGCGAACTCCGCAGCGGACGCCTCGGCCAGCTTGTCGTGCACCCGGCGGTACGTCCGCACCGATCTCGGGGCGGGCCATTCCGCGTCCATGAACTCGGCCGGCAGCCTCGGGTCGGCGCGCAGCAGCGCGAGCCAGTCCGCCACGAGCATGGTTCGTACGGTGAGGGCGCTCGGCGCCATCGTCAGTGCGGACGGGTCGTCCCACACCTCGATGAAGGCGAGGTGCGCGCGTCGGATCGCCTCGATGTCCCAGGCCGCGCGCACGCTCTCGCCGATCGGGAAGCCGGCGAGTTCGCGGGCGTGGAAGGCGACCACGGTGTTGGGCGCGAGGTCCTGCCGCAGCCGTTCCAACGACCCGGCGAGGTCGACCTCGCCGGGCGCGAGCCAGAGCCCGTCCCGCAGCGGCGCGAAGCCCTCCCAGGTGAGGGTCGAACGCAGCCGGTGCCGCAGCATCCGCTGGCCCTCCGGGATCGAGAAGGTGACCAGGGTCCACCCGCTGCCCTGCGGGTCGAACGGGCGCGGCCCGCGAACGCGGTCCGTCGCCTCGCGCAGCACCGCCGCCCCGTGCTCGGTGAGTGAGAACAGCGTCTCTCGGCCGCTCCTGCTGCGGGCGAGGATGCCGCTGTGCACGAGACGGTCGAGGGTCGCGCGGGTGGCCGGCGCGGCGACGTCCGCGCCTTCCAGCACGTTGATCAGGGCGCTCGCCCGGATGGGTCCGGTGGCGGCGTCGACGACGTGCTCGCCGAAGAAGGCGAGCAACAACTGCTTCGGCTGACGACTACCCACAGCGCTTCCCTTCGGCGAACTCGTTGGCCTGGCCGCCGATCACCGCGTGGATCGCGGGGCCACAGCCTGCCCGCGCTTGGCCCGCTGGATCTGGTCGTAGACGTGCGTCCGCAGTTCCGTGAAACGGGGCAGAGCGCGGGTCGTGATCTGATCGCGCTCCGGCGGCAGGTCGATCGCGAGGTCCTCCTGGACCCAGGTCGGCGACGTGGACAATACTAGAACCCGCTGACCGAGATACACCGACTCGTCGATGTCGTGGGTGACGAAGACAACCGAGATGGTGCGGCTGGCGTGCAGCTCGCGGACCAGGTCCTCCAGGTCGGCCCGGGTCTGCGCGTCCACGGCGGCGAACGGTTCGTCCATGATCAGGACGTCGGGCTGGTAGGCGATCGCCCGCGCGATCGCCACCCGCTGTTGCATCCCACCGGAGAGCTGCCACGGGTGGCTTCGCGCGGCGTGCGCGAGGCCCACCGCCTCAAGAGCGTCGACGACCAGCTTGTTCCGGGCCGCGCGGGTGAGCTTCTTGTGCCGCAGTGGCAGCTCGACGTTCCCGCGCACGGTCAGCCAGGGGTAGAGGCTGCGACCGTACTCCTGGAACACGACTGCCATGGCCGGGCTGGGCCCGGTCACCGGCGAGCCGTCCATCTCGACCACGCCGCTGGTGGGCCGCAGCAGGCCGGCGAGGCACTTCAGCAGGGTGGTCTTGCCGCAACCGGACGGCCCGACGATGCAGACGAGCTCACCGGCGTCCATCGTGAAGCTGATGTCTCCGATCGCCTCGACGGTGCCCGTCGCCGACTCGTAGACCTTCCGCAGGTGCTCCACCCGCAGCAGGGTGCTCCGATCAGGCACGGTTGACCTCCCTGATTCCGTGGTACCAGCGCAGAACACGCCGTTCGACGAGACCGAAAGCTACGGCGAGGAAGACGCCGACGAGACCGAGGAGGAGGATGCCACTCCACATCTCGGCGATCAGGTAGTTGCGCTGGAAGTAGGCGATCCGGTAGCCGAGGCCGGAGGAGGAGGCGAACATCTCGGAGATGACCATCAGGATCAGCGCGACCGAGAGGGCCTGCCGAACCCCGGCCATGATCCGTGGGCTGGCGGCCGGGAGCACCAGGAACCAGAGCCGCTCCCACCAGGTGACCTGGAACGATTCCGCGGTCTCCGTCATGACGCTGTCCGTTCCCCGGACACCCTCGATCGTGTTCAGCAGGATCGGCCAGACCGCGCCGGAGGCGATCACGACGACCTTCATGGTGTCGGTGATCCCGA
Organism: Micromonospora sp. NPDC005220; assembly: GCF_040607895.1. NCBI lineage: Bacteria > Bacillati > Actinomycetota > Actinomycetes > Micromonosporales > Micromonosporaceae > Micromonospora > Micromonospora sp. NPDC005220. The sequence goes on along the minus strand of NZ_JBEXHP010000019.1, from coordinate 31,976 downwards.
GCAGGAGCATCACCACCGGGATCAGCACCGGTGGCGGGATGGCCCGGAGGAACTCCAGCAGCGGTTCGAGGAGTTCGCGTAACCAGCGGGTCAGGCCGATGACGGTGCCGGCGGCGATGCCGAGCACGATGGACGCGGCGACACCGAGGCCGAGGCGGGCGAGGCTGGGAAGTACGTCCTCGACGAACGCCGGGCCGACCCAGGTCTCCCGGAAGGCTTTGGCGATCGTCAACGGGTCGGGGAAGAACCGACTCGTCGTTCTCGTCGCCACCAGACCCCAGAGCACCAGCAGCAGCGTTGGCAGCCCCAGCGGGTAGAGCAGGCTCGCCGCGATCCGGAATCCGACCGTCCGGCTGCGTGCCGTGGTGGCGATCCGCCCGGTGTACGCGGTCACAACGGCTCCTCTCCTCGTACCGACTGGTGCCACGACAGCACCCGACGCTCGATGAACCGGAAGACGATGTTCACCATGAGCCCGAGCAGGCCGGTGACCACGACCAGCGCGTACAGGCCGGGGGCGTCTCCGGCGGACCGGGACAGCTCGATCATGCGCCCGAGGCCAGGGTTACCGATCACCATCTCCGCGGTGATGGCGAGGATGAGCGCCACCGCCGCGGCGAGGCGCAGGCCCGTCATGAGGTACGGCAGGGTGGTCGGCAGGACGAGGTGCGACAACTGCTCCCGCCGGGTCAGACCGAAACTGCGGGCGGTGTCGCGAGCCACCGCGTCGACGTCGGCGACGCCGTAGATCACCTGCACGAACACCTGCCAGAACGACGCGTAGATGATGATGACGAGGGCGGCCTGCCGCTGGATGCCGAACATCAGCACGGCGAGCGGGATGAGAGCGACCGACGGGATCGGTCGCAGGAACTCGATCATCGTGTGGGTCGCGCGCCGCAGGAACGGCACCAGGCCGACGACGGTGCCGAGGACGACGGCGGCGACCGTCGCCACCGTCAGGCCGATCGCCCAGGACGTCATCGTGCTGCCCAGCCGCCGCCAGAACGCGAGGTCGACGAGCTGCTCGAACAGCCGCGCCAGCACGTCCGTCACGTACGGCAGGTACAGCGGGTTGATCAGGCCCAGCATCGGGATCAGCTGCCAGACGACGAGGAACCCGGTCAGGCCGACGACGCCCAGCATCGCCTTGCGTATCGCGCGCAGGCGTCGGGTGGGGAACACGCGCATGTCACTCCCGTCGTCAGGCGGGCGGCGAGGCCCTCCCCGGTCCGGGGTCGGGGAGGGCGGGATCGCGCCGGCTACTGCTGCTGGATGAGACGGTCGAAGTTGGGTTGCTTGTCGAGAACCTTGTACTTCTGCGCGAGCTCGGCGAGCGTCTGCAGGCTCGACCGGTCGACCTCCCAACCGAAGGCCGGCAGCCGCACCGACTCGGCCACCGGCGGAGGCAGCTCCAGGTTGTCCTTGATGGCCTGCCGCAGCGCCGCCTCGTTGGCGGGGTCCTTGGCCCACTCCAACGTCTTCTTCATCGCCGCGGTGAAGTCCTCGACCAGCTTGGCGTCCTTCTCGGTGCGTTCCTTGGTGGTGATGGTGGTGAGCGTGGTCAGGCCGGGCACCACCGCCTGGTAGGGCGCGACGATGAAGGTGTCGCCGCGGGCCTTCAGTTGGGTGACGAAGGGCTCGGGCACCCAGGCCGCGTCGATGTTGCCGGATTCGAGTTGGGCCGGGGCGTCCGGGAAGGCGACCTCGACGAACTTGATCTTCGTCGGGTCGCCGCCGTCCTTCTCGACCGCCGCCATGATCGTCACGTCGCCGGCCGCGCCCAGGCTGTTGACCGAGACCCGCTTGCCAGCGAGGTCGGCCGGCCGCTTGATGCCGGACTTCGCCGAGGCGACCACGGCGTTGATGTCGTCGCCGTCGGCGTACGAGGAGGCGTAGTTGCCGATGATGACGACGCCGAGATCGCGCAGGTCGGCCCGGAACGGGCCGAAGGGCTGGCCGATCGCGAAGTCGATGTCGCCGTTCAGGAGCGCCGGAATGGCCTGCGCGCCGCCCTGGGCGGGCAGCACCTCGACCTGGAGCCCGCGCTCGGCGAAGATGCCCGCCTTGACGCCGCCCCAGAGCGCGGCGGTCTCGGTGATGGGCAGCGCCGCGACCCGGACCTTGCGCAGGTCGCCCGAGGGCTGGTCGGACGGGTTGGACGCGTCGGAGTCGGTACATCCGGTGAGGGCGATCGCGGTAGCGGCGATCAGCCCGAGAGCCATGACCTTCTTCATTGACGAGGCCCTTCCTGGGCGGGGGTGGTGGGTGCGTCGGAAGTCGGCGGATGCCTCGGATCTGCAGGTGAACTACCGCTGCGTGGGGGCGCACGCCGCTGTGGTGGCCATGGTCAGTCACCCCGGCATTGAAAGTCAATAATTTCTGACGCCCGTCATGAATAAGTTGAACAACGCTCTGCTGTGGAGGCGACGCGGTCAGACGTCCGGCAGGCCCACGTAGTTCTCGGCCAGGCTGGTGGCGTAGGCGCGGGAGGTGGCGACGTACCTCAGCGTGGCGGTCTGCAGCTTCGTCTCGTACGGGTCGTCGCGCTCCAGCCGGTGCAACATCGAGGTCATCCACCAGGAGAAGTGCTGGGCCCGCCAGACCCGACGCAACGCCGTGGCCGAGTAGGCATCCAGCAGATCGGTGCGGCCCCCGTCGTACCACGCGGCGAAGGCGTCCCCGAGCAGCGCGACGTCGGCGAGGGCAAGGTTCATGCCCTTCGCGCCGGTGGGCGGGACGATGTGCACGGCGTCCCCGGCCAGGAACAACCGCTCCCACCGCATCGGCTCGACCACGAAGCTGCGCATCGGGGTGATGGACTTCTCCAGGATCGGCCCCTCGTTGAGCGACCATCCCGGCACCGTCTCCAACCGGGCCCGCAGCTCCGTCCAGATCCGCTCGTCCGGCCACGCGGCGATGTCCTCGTCCGGCGCGACCTGTAGGTACAGCCGGGAGATCTCCGGGGAGCGCATGCTGTAGAGGGCGAAACCCCGCTCGTGGTTGGCGTAGATGAGTTCGTCCACCGCCGGCGCCGCGGCGGCGAGGACGCCCAACCAGGCAAAGGGGTACGCCCGCTCGTAGGTGGTCAGCACCCCCTCGGGCACCGCGCCGCGGCTCACCCCGTGGAACCCGTCGCAGCCGGCCACGAAATCGCAGTGCAGCTCCTCGTCCCGCCCGTCGCGTCGAAAGTGGACGACCGGCGAGTCCGAGTCGAGGCCGTCCAGGCGTACCGCCTCGGCCTCGAAGAGGATCGCGCCACCGGCCGCGAGTCGGGCGGCGATCAGGTCCTTGACCACCTCCTGCTGCCCGTAGACGGTGATCGCCCGCCCGGTCAGATCCGCCATCGGCACCCGGTGCGACTCCCCGGCGAAGCGCAGCTCGATGCCCTCGTGGCGCAGCCCCTCCCGTCGCAGCCGCTCACCGACGCCGCTGCGGCAGAGCAGGTCGACCGAGCCCTGTTCGAGGACCCCGGCCCGGAGCCGGTGCTCGACGTGGTCGCGGCTGCGGCTCTCCAGCACCACGGACTCGATGCCCCGCAGGTGCAGCAGGTGCGACAGCATGAGCCCGGCCGGACCGGCGCCGACGATGCCCACCTGGGTACGCATTCCCGGCATGCTCCTCTCCTCCCGGCGTCAGAACGGGTACCGCGGAATGGCACCCTGCACGGTGAGCCACTGGGTCTCCGTGAACGCCTCGACATTCGCCGCCGGCCCACCGAACCGGGAGCCGGTGCCGGACGCCCCCACCCCACCGAACGGCGCCACCGCCTCGTCGCTCACCGTCTGATCGTTGATGTGCACGATCCCGCTGGGGATCAGGTCGGCGAGGGCCATCGCCCTCATCACATCGCGGCTGAGGATCCCCAGCGACAGGCCGTACTCGGTCTGTCGGGCCAACCGCACGGCCTCGTCCTGGTCGGCGAAGGTGATCACCGGGGCGACCGGGCCGAAGACCTCCTGGGCGTACGCCGGGGTCGCGGGGGTGACGTCGGTGAGCACCGTCGGCCGATAGAACAGCCCCTCGTACGTGCCTCCGGCGGCCAGCCGGGCACCCGCGTCGACGCTCGCCGTGACCAGTGCGTGGACCTTGTCGCGCTGGCGCTCGTCGATGATCGGCCCGAGCGCCACCTGCTCCTTCGACGGGTCGCCGACCGGCAGGTGGTTCGCCTTCTCCGCCAGTCGCTCGACGTACCGCTCGGACAGACTCTCGTGCACCAGGTGCCGGCCGGTGGTCATGCAGATCTGGCCCTGGTGCAGGAACGACCCCCAGGCCCCGGCGGAGACCGCGAGGTCCATATCGGCGTCGTCGAGCACGATCAGCGCCGAGTTGCCGCCGAGTTCGAGGTGTGCGCGTTTGAGGTGGCGCGCCGCCGCCTCGCCGACCTTGCGGCCGGCAGCGGTCGACCCGGTGAAGCTGATCACCCGTACGTTCGGGTCGGCCACCAGCGCCTCCCCGACCTCGACCCCACCGGGAAGGACGTGCAGCAGCCCGTCCGGCAGGCCGGCCTCCTCGAAGACCCGGGCGATCGAGACACCACCGCAGACCGCCGTGCGGGGATCGGGTTTGAGCACCACGGCGTTGCCCAGCGCCAGGGCCGGGGCGACGGACCGGGTGGCCAGGATGAGCGGGAAGTTGAACGGGGAGATGACCCCGACGACGCCGACGGGCAACCGGCGAGCCAGGCTGAGCCTCGGTTGCGCGCTCGGGATGATCTCGCCGAGCGGGTGCGAGGCCAGCGCCGCCGCCTCGTAGCACTCCTGCGCGGCGGTGTCGGTCTCGACGCCGGCCTTGGGTGGGATGGACCCGGACTCCCGCACGATCCAGTCGCCGATCTCGGCGGCGTGCCGCTCGAACAACTGCCCGGCCCGGCGCAGCACCGCGGCCCGCTCGGCGTAGCCGGTGGCGGCCCAGGCGCGCTGGGCGGCGGCGGCGCGAGCACAGGCGCGGGTCACGTCCTCGGCGTTCGCCACGCCGACCTGGCCGATCTCCTCGCCGGTGGCGGGGGATCGTACCGGTGCCGTGCCGCCGGCCGGTTCCACCCAGCCGTCGCTGTGCAGGGTGCCCTGCCAGGTCGTGACGTCCAGCAGTGTCATGGCGGTCCTCCTCGGAGCGTGGGGCCGGTGGGCCGGCCCGGGGTGACCGGGCGGACTTCCGCTCACGAAAGGCCCGGAGGTGTTCGCTTACCGAACGGCCGTTCTCTTTATGAACGTTGGCACGTGGTCCGGCTCGCGTCAACGCATCGCCCGACATGAGTGCCGAGCACTGTGGACCTGTCGTTGACGGATGAGATTCCCCGTCGTACGTTCGAGATGAGTACGGCAGTCCGCATAGCGAACGGCTGGCGGCAGCACGGTTCGGGCAGGAGGCGGGGAGGCCCATGGCGAAGCTCGTCTCGCTGACCGACGGCGTGGCGCACCTGGTCCGCGACGGCGACGTGGTGGCCCTGGAAGGGTTCACGCACCTCATCCCGTTCGCCGCCGGCCACGAGATCATCCGCCAGGGGCGGCAGGATCTGACGCTCGTGCGGATGACCCCCGACGTCATCTACGACCAGCTGATCGGGGCGGGCTGCGCCCGTCGCCTGGTCTTCTCCTGGGGTGGCAACCCCGGCGTCGGGTCGCTGCACCGCTTCCGGGACGCCGTGCAGCACGCCTGGCCACGTCCACTCGAACTGGAGGAGCACAGTCACGCGGGCATGGCCAACCGGTACGTCGCCGGGGCGTCCGGGCTGCCGTTCGCCGTCCTGCGCGGCTACACCGGCACCGACCTGCCTCAGCACACCGCCAACATCCGGCCCATCACCTGCCCGTTCACCGGCGAGACGCTGACCGCGGTGCCCGCCCTGCGTCCGGACGTGACGGTGGTGCACGCCCAGCGCGCCGACCGCAACGGCAACGTGCAGATGTGGGGCATCACCGGGGTGCAGAAGGAGGCGGTGCTCGCCGCCCACCGGTCACTGGTCACCGTCGAGGAGATCGTGGACGAGTTGGAACCCGTACCCGGACAGGTGGTCCTGCCCGGCTGGGCGGTCACCGCGGTGGCCGAGGTGCCCGGTGGCGCGCACCCCTCCTACGCCCACGGCTACTCGGTGCGGGACAACGACTTCTACCGGGACTGGGACGCCGTCAGCCGGCACCGCGACACCTTCCGGGCCTGGCTGGACGAGCACGTGCACAAGGCCGGCGCGGCGGCATGAGTCAACGCAGCGAGCGGGGGGACGCGATGGCGGACTGGACCGCGGACGAGATGATGACCGTCGCCGCCGCACGGCAACTACGCGACGGCACCGCCTGCTTCGTCGGGATCGGGCTGCCCAGCACCGCGGCGAACCTCGCCCGGGCGACCCACGCCCCGAACCTGGTGCTCATCTACGAATCCGGGTGCCTCGGCGCGAAGCCGGACCGGCTTCCGCTCTCCATCGGAGACGGGGTCCTCGCCGACACCGCAGACGCGGTCGTCTCGGTGCCCGAGGTGTTCAACTACTGGCTCCAGCCCGGCCGGATCGACGTGGGCTTCCTCGGTGCCGCGCAGCTCGACCGCTACGGCAACATCAACACCACTGTCGTCGGCGGCGACTACGACGCCCCGATGGTCCGGCTGCCCGGAGCCGGTGGCGCCCCGGAGATCGCCGCCTCCTGCGGCGAGGTCGTGGTGATCGTCCGGCAGGACCTCCGGACGTTCACCGAACGGGTCGACTTCGTCACCTCGGTCGGGTACGGGACGGGCCCGGGCGACCGGGAGCGACTCGGCCTGCGGGGCGGAGGCCCCCGGGTCGTGATCACCGACCTCGGCGTCCTCGAACCCGACCCGGTCACCTGCGAACTCACACTGACCCACCTGCACCCGGGCGTGACCCGGGAGCAGGCGCGGGCGGCCACCGGCTGGGACCTCGCCGTCGCCGAGGGACTGGCCACCGGTGCGCCACCGACGGCACGGGAACTCGCGGTGCTGCGGGCGCTGGAGGCGACGAAGTCCGACGGGAGACGACAATGACCACTCAGGACACTCAGGCCAGCAGCAGACTGGTGCTACCGCGGTACCGGCGCGACGACGTCGACGCCCACCCGCCCCTGCTCAGCCCCGGCTACACGTCGACAGTGGCGCGGGCGCCGAGACACCCACTGGTCCACCTGCCGCAGCGGCTGACCGAGGTCACCGGGCCGCTGCTGGGGGAGGGGCGGCTCGGTGCGCTCGACCACGACCTGACCCGGCAGCACGACGGTGAGCCGCAGGGGCAGCGGATCATCGTGCACGGGCGGGTCCGCGACGGTGACGGCCGACCGGTACCCCGCACGCTTGTCGAGATCTGGCAGGCCAACGCCGCCGGTCGGTACCGCGACGCACGCGACACCTGGCCGGCGCCGCTCGACCCCCACTTCGAGGGGGTGGGCCGGGCGCTCACCGATGACCAGGGGCGTTACCGGTTCATCACCGTGCAGCCCGGCGCCTACCCCTGGCGTAACCACGACAACGCCTGGCGGCCGGCGCACATCCACTTCTCCCTCTTCGGCCGCGCGTTCACCCAGCGGCTGGTCACGCAGATGTACTTCCCGGGCGACCCGCTCTTCTTCCAGGACCCGATCTTCAACGCGGTTCGCGACCCGAAGGCGCGGGAACGGATGATCGCCCGGTACGACCACGCCAGCACCGCACCGGAGTGGGCGCTGGCGTACGAATTCGACATCGTGCTGCGCGGCCGGGAGAGCACCCCTTTCGAGGACGAGGACGACGATGAGTGAGCAGCTGGGCGTCATGCCCGCGCAGACCGTCGGGCCGTACCTGCACATCGGTCTGCACTGGCCCGACGGCCCGTACGTCGTACCCGAGGGCACGCCGGGCGCGTTCTGGATCAGCGGTCGGATCGTCGACGGCACCGGGACGCCCGTGGTCGACGCGATGGTGGAGAGCTGGCAGGCCGACCCGGAGGGCCGGTTCGACCATCCGGACGACCCGCGGGGGGCCCGGCCGCCCGCGCTCGCGGGTTTTCGCGGATTCGGGCGAAGCGAGACCGACGGGCAGGGGTGGTACCGGCTGCTGACCGTCAAGCCGGGTGCGCTGCCCGAGCCGGACGGCGGCACCGAAGCCCCCCACCTGACCCTGTCGGTCTTCGGGCGTGGGCTGCTGCACCGCCTCGTCACCCGGCTCTACTTCCCCGACGAGTCGACGGCGAACGCCGCCGACCCCGTGCTGCGCAGCGTCGACGCTGACCGCCGTGACACCCTGCTGGCCAGTCCCGCCCCGGACGGGTTCCGGTTCGACATCCACCTTCAGGGCGACCGTGAGACCGTCTTCTTCGCCCTCTGACGGCCTGCTCGGCGGCCTCTCCGGTGCTTCGGACGTGGACGCGGAACTCAGCGACCCGGCAGTGCTCCAGGCGATGCTCGACGTGGAGGCCGCGCTCGCCCGGGTCACTGCGGACGCCGGCATCGTGCCGGTACCGGCGGCCGAGGCGATCGCCGAGCAGTGCCGCGCCGAGCGGTACGACCCGGCGGCGCTCGGCCGGGCCGCCGACGCCACCGGCAACCCGGTCGTCGCGCTGGTGGGCGAGCTGACCGCCGCCGTGCCGGAGCACGCCCGAGCCTGGGTGCACTTCGGAGCGACCAGCCAGGATGTGCTGGACACCGCGCTGGTCCTGGTGGCGTCGCGGGCGCTCGGGCCGCTGCTGGCTCACCTCGACGTCGCCGTGGAGGCCGCCGCCCGGCTGGCCGACGCCCACCGGGACACCGTGATGGTCGCCCGGACGCTCGGGCAGCAGGCGGCACCCAGCACGTTCGGGCTCAAGGCCGCGGGCTGGTTGACCGGTCTGGTCCAGGCCCGGGACCGACTGCGTCAGGCCCGCGCCGCACAGCCCGCGCAACTCGGTGGCGCGGTCGGCACCCTGGCGGCGTTCGGCCCGGCCGGTGCCGAGGTCACCGAGCGGTTCGCGGCGCACCTGGGCCTCCCGACCAGCCCGCTGCCCTGGCACACCCGCCGTCAACCCTGGCTCGACCTGGCCGCCGCCCTCGGTGGGCTCCTGGTGGCCGCCGGCAAGATCGCGCTCGACGTCGGGCTGCTCGCCCAGAACGAGGTGGGTGAGGTCGCCGAGGGCGGCGCCGGACGAGGCGGCTCCTCGGCCATGCCGCACAAACGCAACCCGGTGGACTCGATCCTCGTCACCGCCGCGGCGCGACGCGGTCCGGGTCTCGTCGCCACCCTGTTCGCCACGGCGGTGCAGGAGCACGAGCGGGCCGCGGGCGGCTGGCACGCCGAGTGGGAGCCGCTGCTCGATCTGCTGCACGTGACCGGTGGCGCCGCCGCCCGGTGCGCCCGGATGCTGGCCGGGCTGCAGGTCCGCCCGGAGCGGATGCGGGAGAACCTCGACGCGACCGGCGGACTCCTGCTCGCCGAGGCGGTCGCCGCGCGTCTGGCGCCCGCCGTCGGCCGTCGCGTCGCCCACGATCTGGTGACCCGCGCCACCGCCGAACCCTCGTTCCGCGCCGCGCTGCTCGCCGACCCCGAGGTCCGCGCCCACCTGTCCGACACGGAGCTGGCCGAGGCGCTCGACCCGTACCGCTGGCTCGGCTCGGCCGGCCGGTTCGTCGACCGTGCCCTGGCCGCTGCTCGGGGCGTGGACGGATGACCACCCGGTTGCATCTCACCGTCGACGGCCCGGCCGCCGCGCCGGTGCTGCTGCTGGGCAGCTCCCTCGGCACCGCCGCCGCGATGTGGGAACCCCAGGTGCCGGCGCTCGCCCGACGGTTCCGGGTCATCCGGTACGACCACCTGGGCCACGGCCGTTCGGCAGTACCACCCGGGCCGTACACGCTGGACCTGCTGGGCCGGGAGTTGCTGCGGACGCTGGACGACCTCGACGTGCCGTGGGTCCACTACGCGGGGTTGTCCCTCGGGGGCATGGTGGGCATGTGGCTCGCCGCGCACGCGCCCGACCGGGTGCGGCGGTTGGCGCTGCTCTGCACGTCGGCGTCGCTCGGCCCACCCGAGCAGTGGCGGGAACGGGCCGCGACGGTACGGGCCGAGGGCCTGCCGGCGATCGCCGACGCGGTGGTGGCCCGCTGGTTCACCCCGGCCTTCGCCGTCGCCCGGCCGGCGGTGGTCGCCACCCACCGCGCCCTGCTCACCGCGACGTCCTCGGCCGGATACGCCGCCTGCTGCGAGGCGATAGCCGCGATGGACCTCCGACCCGACCTCGGCCGGGTCGCCGCGCCGACGCTGGTCATCGCCGGGGCGGACGACCCGGCAACCCCGGTGGAGCACGCCCGCGAGATCGTCGGTCGCATCCCACGGGCTCGGCTGGCGGTGGTCGACGCGGCGGCGCACCTGGCCAACGTCGAGCAACCCGAGCAGGTGTGCCGACTCCTGTTGGAACACTTCCACGAGGGACGTGGTGACGCATGAACGACCGCGAGCGGCACGAGGCCGGCATGACGGTACGTCGACAGGTGCTGGGTGACGCGCACGTGGACCGGGCGGTCGCCGGCACAGACGCGTTCACCGCCGACTTCCAGGACTTCATCACCCGCTACGCCTGGGGGGAGGTGTGGAGCCGGCCGGGCCTCGACCGGCGAACCCGTAGTTGCATCACCCTCGCCGTACTCGCCACCCTGCACCACGACGAGGAGTTGGCGATGCATGTCCGGGCCGCGCTGCGCAACGGGCTCAGCCCGGAGGAGGTGGCGGAGGTCCTGCTCCAGGTCGGCGTCTACGCTGGTGTACCGGCGGCGAACCGGGCGTTCACTGTGGCCCGGGAGACCCTGCGGCAGGAGGCCGGGTGAGCGTGAGCGAGGAGGCGACGAGGTCGCCGGAGTTCGTTCAGTCGCTGGAGCGCGGCCTCGCGGTGATCCGGGCGTTCGACGGCGAACATCCGCAGCTCACGCTCAGCGAGGTGGCCAGACGGACCGGGCTGACCCGGGCCGCGGCGCGCAGGTTCCTGCTCACCCTGGTCGAGCTGGGCTACGTGCACACCGACGGCCGGCTCTTCTCGCTGCGGGCCCGGATCCTCGAACTCGGCTACGCGTACCTGTCCAGCCTGAGCCTGCCCGAGGTCGCGCAAAGGCACATGGAGGCGCTGGTCGCGCAGGTGCACGAGTCCTGCTCGGTGTCGGTGCTCGACGGTGACGAGGTGGTCTACGTCGCCCGCGTGCCCACCAAGCGGATCATGACGGTGGGGATCAGCGTCGGCACCCGGTTCCCCGCGTACGCCACCTCCATGGGCCGGGTGCTGCTCGCCGCGCAGCCGGTGGAGTGGCTGGACGACTACCTCGCCGCCGCGCAGCTGCGGCCGCTGACCCGGCGCACCGTCACCGACCCGGCCAAGCTGCGCGCCGTCCTGACGAAGATCGCCGCCCAGGGGTACGCCATCGTGGACCAGGAGTTGGAGGAGGGGCTGCGTTCGGTGGCCGCGCCGATCCACGGCGAGAACGGGTCGGTGATCGCCGCGGTGAACGTCTCCGCGCACGCCAGCCGGGGGTCCTTCGAGATGATCCGTCGAGAGCTGCTCCCGCCGCTGCTGGCCGCCGCGAAGCGGATCGAGGAGGACATCCGGGGCGGCCTGAGCCGGACACCGACGGCCGACGCGCGCGGGCTCAGCTCAGCTTGACGGCCGGCGCGGTGACGACCCGGGCCGGACGGCCCAGGTACCACTCGGCCACCGCAAGGTTGATCACCCAACCGGCCACCACCAGGCCGGCCCGCAGGTTCCCGTCGGGCTGTTCGCCGGTCGCGAGCAGGTACGGCGCGTGGGTGAACGCCTGGGTGCCGGCGCCGAGGCCGATCGCGTAGCCACGCACCATCCACCTGCGGTGCCGGGCGATGTCCCGGCGGAGCACGGCGGCGAGACCCACCAGGATCGAGCCGGCCATGGCCGAGCCGAAGACGAGCCGCATACCGGCGAGCACGTCGTTGTCATGGGCCGGCAGATCGTACGCGACGGCCATCCACAGGCCGGTGAACGCGACAGTCAGCCCACAGGGGACGAGCACCCGGCCGGCCCGGCGGTGCCAGCCGTGCCGGCGCAGACGGGGTACGAACTGGAACGCGCCGAGGACCGTGTACACCACCGCGCCGACGATGTGCAGCACCACCGGCAGCGGATCGGCGACGAAGCGTGCGTTCGCCGGGGTGACCTCCGGTCCGCTGCCCAGCTCGGTGAGCCGCCCCGCGCCGGCGAGCATCGGTATCAGGCCCAGCAGGATCAACGCGGCCGGTAGCCGCCACTCGCGCATCGTCATGCCACCGATGGTGGACGCCGCACCCGCCCCCGCTCATCGGCAGATGGGCCGCGACCGGGTCGGCCCATGGTCGGACGCCGCCGTCGTACTTCCGCCGGTCAGAAGCGCCTCCGGCCGCGGTTGGTCTCGTACGCCCACATCGCCACCTCGACCCGGTTACGCACACCCAGCTTGGTCATCAGGCTGGTGACGTGCGACTTGACGGTGCTCAACGTGATGTACAGCTCGTCGGCGATCTCCTGGTTGGTGCGTCCCCGCGCGACGGCGACCAGGACCTGTTCCTCCCGGTCGGTGAGCGCCTCGATGGGCTGCTGGCGCGGCGCGGCCGGATCCGCGTCGGCGAACGCCTTCAGCAGGCGCGTGGTGACGCTCGGCGCGATCAGCGCGTCCCCGTTGGCGGCGGCGTGCACGGCCTGGCTGAGCAGGTCGGGACCGGCCTCCTTGAGCAGGAAGCCGCGGGCGCCGGCCCGCAGCGCCGCGTACACGTACTCGTCGAGGTCGAAGGTCGTGATGACGACCACCGCGAGCGGCTCCGGGACCGTCGGCCCGGCGAGCGCCCGGGTCGCCTCGATGCCGTCCATGCCCGGCATCCGGATGTCGAACAGACACACGTCGGGGCGGAGCCGGCGGGCGAGCTCGACCGCCTGCCGGCCGTCGCCGGCCCCACCGACGACCTCGATGCCGGGCTGGGTGTTCAGGATGATGGTGAGGCCGGTGCGGACGATCTCCTGGTCGTCCGCCACCAGCACGCGAACCGTCACGCGCCGGCCCCCTCGCGCGGAAGCACTGCCGTGACGGTCCACCCACGGTCGGGGTTGGGGCCGGCCTCGCAGGTGCCGCCGAGCAGGTCGGCTCGCTCCATCATGCCCACCAGGCCGAAACCGGGCGAGCCGGTCGGGCGGGCGGCACCGGCCTCGCCGTCGTCGCTGACCCGCAGCCGCACTGACGTGTCGTCGGCCGCGACGCTGACCTCGATGCGGGTGGCGTGGCGCGCGTGGCGACGGGCGTTGGTGACCGACTCCTGGGCCAGCCGGTAGAGCGCGGAGCCGACAGTGGGCGGCAGGTCGCCGAGGTCGCCGCGCAGATCCACGTCGATGGTCGGCCCGGTGCGGAACTGGCCGGCGAGCCGTTCGATGTCGGCGACCTGCGGATTGGGCCCCAGGTCGGCGGGCTGGTCGCGGCGCAGGACGCGGACCATGGCGCGCATCTCGGCAAGCGCACGGGACGCCTCGGCCTCGATGGTGTGCAGCGCCTCGACTGCGGCACCCGGCTGGCTCGCCGACGCGGCGATGCCGGCCTGGGCGCGGATCGCCATCGCCGACACGTGGTGGGCCACCGTGTCGTGCAGGTCCCGGGCGAGCCGTTCCCGCTCCAACAGCTTCACCTGATCGAGCTCGCGCAGTCGGGCGGCGGCGCGGAAGCGGATCGCGGCACCCAGCGTGGCGGCGGCGAACATCACCGCGAAGCCGGCGACCAGTTCGCCGCCGTCGATCGAGCCGACCAGGCCGGCGGCGATCACCTTGGCCACCACGAAGAACGAACCGAGCACGGCGTCCCGGCCGGAGCCCCAGCGGAACAGCGCGTAGGTCAGCAGGACCAGGAAGCTCGCCGTGAACAGCTGGCAGGGATCACCGGGCAGCACGTACGGGGCGACAGTCGTGCAGCCGAACGCGATCACCACCATCGCCAGCGGCCTGGTCCGTCGCCACAGGATCGTGGGCAGCAGCGCGAGCGCGACGGCGACGCAGCCCACCCGCCACGGTAGATCGGGCCGGAAGATTCCTTCCACCACGATCGCCGGAGCGAGGACCACGATCACCGCCCAGTCGCGCCACACCCGCGACGGGGTGGGGGAGACACGCGGCTCGGCCAACACCGCGTGCAGGCGAGGGTGCATGGGACTCATCGTACGAACGGTGGTGCGACTCCAGATCGTCCCAAAGTACGATCGGGTGCGGGCGATCTTCCTCCCGCGATTGATCAGGGCGTCCCGAGGGCGCCCTGATCACCCGTGCCGGTTGCCAGCTGATCTCGGTAGCGTTACGTTGAGGTTTCATCGACGTATGTCGACATCGTCAAGGTCCGGGGGCCCGCATGTCCACGTCTGTCACTCGTCGTACCGTCCTGGCTGGCGGGGCCGGTGCCGCCATCGGCCTGGCCCTGCCCGGCCTCGCCGCCCACGCCGGTGGCCACCAGCCCACCAGCGTGAGCTTCACCCTCGACGCGACAACGCTCGACGGCGGTGAGCAGGTCACCTCGGTCACCCTCGACACCAGCCGGCTCGGGCCGATCGACCCGGCCGGGCTGACCCCCGGCACGTTCAGCGTGCACGCCAAGGCGACCAGCCCGATCCCGATCGTTCCCGGCGACCTGATCTTCAGCGAGTACGACCTGGACCGCACGGTGACCGCGGCCCGCCTCGACCGGCACGGAAACATCGTGCTGGAGCTGAGTCACGCCGAAGGTCAACCCGGCGGTGGCACCCTCGGCTACATCCTGAGCAGGGGCCGCAACGTCCGCCTCGACCTCGTCTACACCATCACGCAAAACACCCCGATCGCCCGACGGCACGCCTCCCCGCTCACCATCACGCGCTTCGTGCAGGGGCAGCTGTCGAACCCCGAGGTGGACGCCTTCAGCTACCACGTCTCGGGCTCCGGCCTGAAGTACCGGCTGTACTCTCCCGACCACTCGCCCCGGCACGGCCGGCGCCCGCTGATCGTCTGGCTGCACGGTGGCGGCGAGGGTGCCTCGCTGCCCGACGGCTACTACGACAACGAGACCACACTGCGCGCCAACCGGGGAGCGCTCGGCTTCGCCACCCCACAGGCTCAGCGGATCTTCTCCGGCGCGTACGTCGTCGCCCCGCAGAGCACCTCCTACTGGATGGAGGACGGCCCCCGGTTCGCCCCGCTGATCCGCGAGGTCATCCAGGACCTCGTACGCCGCAAGCGGGTCGACCCGGACCGGATCTACGTGGTCGGTTGCAGCAACGGCGGCTACATGTCCCTGGAGATGACCGTTTCCTACCCCGACCTGTTCGCCGCGTCGGTGCCGATCTGCGGCGTCGTCGAGCCACTCAGCGGGGAGGGCCCGCCGCTGATCAGCGACGCGGAGCTGGCGAAGATCCAGACCCCGACCTGGCTGGTCACCTCACGCGACGACGACACCGTGCCACCCGAGACCAACACCATTCACGCCCACGACCTCATCCCCGGGTCGCTGATGAGCCTGTACGACCAGGTCGTCTGGAACGGCTACCGGTTCCCCGGCCACTGGTCCTGGATCTACGTGGCCCGCAACGACCCGAGCCTGAACGGCACCCACATCTGGCAGTGGATGGCCCGCCGCCGTCGGTGATCGGCGCTCTGGTGACCGCGCCGCGTCTCTGCCATCGGCCGAGACGAATCGGTGGCGGGGCCGTCGCGCTCCGCAGGGCCGGGAGACTTGAGACTTCGAAGCGGCGTTGCTCGGCCTTCCGCCTCCGGCGAAGGCTGACGCCCATGGATCAGACGTGGATCAGGGCCGCGCGCCGGCTCCCGCACGCCCCGGTCCGGCTCGTGTGCTTTCCGCACGCGGGGGGCTCCGCCAGCTTCTATCTCCCGCTGGCCGGGCTCTTCGGCGACGGGGTGGAGGTGCTCGGCGTGCAGTATCCGGGCCGCCTCGACCGCCACCGCGAGCCGGCGATCACCGATCTCGGACTGCTCGCCGACCGGGTGGCCGACGCGCTGACCGACACGGTCGAGGGCCCGTTCGCCTTCTTCGGCCACAGCATGGGTGCGATCCTCGCCTTCGAGGTGACCCGTCGGCTGGAACGACGGGGCGCGCTCGGGCCGGAGGTGCTCTTCGCCTCCGGCCGGCGTGCTCCCTCGGTGAACCGCGAGGAGAACGTGCACAGTTGTGACGACGCGGGGGTGATCGCGGAGTTGCGCCGCCTCGGCGGCACCGACGCCAGCCTGCTGACCGACCCCGACCTGATCAGCATGATCATGCCGGCCCTGCGGGCGGACTACACCGCGATCGAGTCGTACCGTTGTGATCCCCCGCAGGCGGCTGTCGGCTCACCGATCGAGGTGTTGATCGGCGACGCCGACCCGCGCGTGGCGGTGGAGGACGCCAAGTCCTGGGCATTGCACACCAGCGCCACCTGCGCGATCCGCGTCTTCTCGGGCGGGCACTTCTACCTCGCCGAGCAGGCGAGCGAGGTGGCCGGGCACGTCGCCGCCCGCCTGGGCCTGCTGAGTCCGTTGGGGCGGCCCTGACCCCGCGGCCGCGTGCGCCCGGAGAACGACCGCTGTCGTCGCCGGCCGACGCTCGCCGTCCGTATCATCTCGGCATGCTGCCGCAGCGGGAGGCACGCATCAGCCGGCGGGCGGTGCTCCTGGCCGCCGGCGGGCTGCTCGTCGGGTGCTCCCCCCAGCCCGAGCCCGACAAGGTCCACCTGCGCCTCGCCACCGGCCCGGCGGGCGCGGTGTACCGGCGGATCGGCGGCGCGCTCGCCGAACACATCTCCGAGCACGTGCCGGGCGCCACTGTCACCACCGTGCCGAGCAGGGCGTCCACCGACAACATCCGGATGCTGCGGGCCGGCGAGGTGCATCTCGGGCTGACGAGCCTGGACGTCCTGATCACCACCGACGGCAGCGCGCCGCAGGGACTGTCGGCGATCTGCCGGCTCTACGACAGCCACCTGCACCTGGTGGTCATGGCCCGGTCCGGGATCGACGAGTTCCGGGACCTGGCGGGCAAGCGTGTCTCCCTCGGCGCCCGTGACTCGGGCACCGAGTTCACGTCACTGCGCGTCCTCAAGCTCGGCCCGCTGAAGGCCGACGGGCGGTCGCTCAACCAGGCCGACTCGGCGGCGAGCCTGCGCGACGGCACTATCGACGCGATGTTCTCCCTGACCGGCGTCCCGACACCGGCCATCACGGAGCTGGCGCAGCACCACCCCATCCGGCTGATCCCGCTGGACGCGCAGGCGGACTCGCTGTGCACGGCGTACCCCGGCCCGTACGCCCCGGCCATGATTCCCGCGACCGCCTACGCCGACGTCCCGGCCACGCGGACGGTCGCGGTGCCGAACGTGCTCCTCGTGCGCAACGACCTGCCCGCCGACCTGGTCTACGCCATCACCGGCACCATCTTCACGCACTCCGGGACGATCGCCTCCGGGAGCCGCGACGAGCCCGAGGCCGTCCCCGAGGCGTGGCAGATCAACGTGCGGACGGCGATCTCGACGGCGTCGATTCCGCTCCATCCGGGCGCGGCCGCCTGGTTCCGCGACCACAAACGCTGACCCCTCGCGACGAGAGCGAGCGCTCAGGCCGGGTCGCCGGGCGGCGGGTCCGCCCCGGTGACGACCGGCAACGCGAGCACCGCGGCGAAGCCGTACCCGGAGCCGTCCGGACGGGGCAGGCCGTCCTCCAGCCGCAGTTCGCCCCCGGCCCGGCCGACCAGATCGGCGCAGATCGCCAGGCCCAGGCCGGTCCCGGACACGTTCTGGTGCTGCGGCGACCGCCAGAACCGCCGCAGCGCCTGGGGCCGCTCGGAAGCGTCGATTCCCCGACCGTCGTCCCGGACGGCGATCGTCACCACACCCGAGGTCGTGGCGTCGCCGTCGCGTCCACCGCTCGCGCCGCCGGGGGAGACGCGGGCGTTCACCTCCACCACGCGCGCGTCCGACAGCCGCAAGGCGTTGCTGATCAGCTCGTCCAGGATGCTGCCCAGCCCGCCCGGTGGCTCCAGCAGCCGCAGCCCCGGCGGCACGTCGACAGTGAGGGTCTGCCCCGCTGTCGCCGTCAACGCCCGCCACCGCTCGACCCGCGTCGTCAGCACCTCGTCGAGGTCCACCGGTGACGCCGTCCGCATGCTCTCCATCCGCGCGCTGGCCTGGAGCGAGTTCAGCATCCGCTGCATCGCCTTCAGCTCGTCGACGGCGACGTCGTACACCTGCCGCCCGTCACCGTCGGGGCGGACGTGTCGGTCGAGGCTCTCCACGGCGAGCCGCAGGCTGGTCAACGGATTGCGCAACTGGTGTGACGCGTCGGACACGAACGCCCGCTGCCGCTGTACGGAGTTCTCGACCGCGTCCATCATGGTGTTGAACGACTCGGCCAGCCGGCGCAGTTCCGGCGGCCCGGCCTCGGCGTCGACGCGGATCGTCAGGTCGCCCTTCGAGATCCGCGAGGTCGCCGCGTCCAGCTTGCCGACCGGCCGCAGCACCCAGGCCGAGACCGGCCAGGCGACGGCCACCAGCGCGATCAACGGCAGCAGCCCGAGCCCGGCGAGGCGGGCCCAGCGGACCAGGATGCGCTCGCGTGTCGTCGACAGGTCGGAGATCGTCACCACGGCGCCGACGACCTCGCTGTCACGGCCTACCGGCTCGGCGACCACGAGGGCGGAGTCGTTCCAGGGCGCCCACTCCCCGGACGGCTCGGACCGCGCGCCGGCCAGCGCGGCGGTCACGATCCGGGGCAATGTCGGCTCGGCGCGCGCCGCCTCCTGGTACGCGTCCGCCGGGCCGAGCAGTACCGTGCCGGACGTGTCGATCACCGCGACCGGGATGCCGTACAGGCGGTGGTAGCGGGTCAGCTCCTGTTGGAGCGCCTCGGTCCGCCCGGTCGACAGCGCCGTGTCGGCCAGGGACGCGAACCGACCGACGTCGCCCAACCGGTCGACATAGGTCTCCTGCATCTCCCGCTCGGCCACCGTGACGCTGAGCGGCAGCCCGAGGGCCGCGATGAGCAGCACCGCAAGGGGCACCAGGACGGCGAGCAGGCGACGATGCACGGCGCGTCAGCCAATCAGCTCCGGTCGGTCGGACAGCAGTCGATAGCCGACCCCGTGCATGGTGCGGATGGTCACCGCCGACCCGACCTTGTGCCGCAACGCCGCGATGTGGGTGTCCAGGGTGCGACTCGACGGCTCCCAGGTCGCGCCCCAGATCTGGTCGAGGATGACGTCCCGGCTCACCACGTTCGGCGCCCGCCGGGCGAGCAGCGCGAGCAGCTCGAACTCCTTGCGGGTCAGCGCCACGGGCGTGCCGTCGACGGTGACCTCGCGGGTGCCCAGGCCGATCCGCATCGGACCGAGGACCAGCGGCTCGTCCGGCTGGCTCATCGCCCGGGCCACCCGGGTGCGGCGCAGCACGGCGTCGATCCGGGCCAGCAACTCCGGAACGCCGAAGGGCTTCACGATGTAGTCGTCCGCTCCGGCGCGCAGGCCACGGACCCGCTCGAACTCCTCCGAGCGGGCCGTCACGGCGATGACGGCCGTCTCCGGGCAGTCGCGCAGCCGCCGGATCACGTCGAGCCCGTCGCCGTCGGGCAGACCAAGGTCGACGAGCACCACATCGGACGGTGCCGCGCGCATCGCCTCGGTCGCGCTGGCGAGGCGGAGCACATCGAAGCCTGCCTGGGAAAGGACGGTCACGAGACCCCGTGCCACCCGGTCGTCGTCCTCGATGACGGTGATCCGCATAGCGGCGGATTGTACGCCCGACATCGACGCTCTGTTATCCCGTCAGTTCTTGGGATTTTTCTGACACCATCGACGTCCCCGTCGGTCGAGACTAGGGCGACGCATCGGCGGATGCGCATGCGCTGACGAGGGGGCCTCGACATGACACCGACAAGCAGGTGCCGGGCCACCGCGCGGATGGTCGCCGTGATCGGCGTCGTCTCGCTCGTCGCCGCCTGCTCCGGCAACGGAGGCGCCACCGGCTCGGGGGCCGACGGCTACCCGAACCGGAACATCACGTTCGTCGTGCCGTTCAGCGCGGGCGGCCCGACGGACACGGTCACCCGAATGATCGCCGAGCCGATGGCCGCGCAGCTCGGCGGCAAGATCGTGGTCCGCAACGTCGAGGGCGCGGGTGGCACGGTCGGCGCCGGCGAGGTGGCGCAGGCCGAACCCGACGGCCTCACCGTGCTCATGCACCACATCGGCATGTCGACGGCGCCCGCCCTCTACGAGAAGCTGGGCTACCAGCCGCTCAAGGACTTCGAGACGGTCGGGCTGGTCACCGAGGTGCCGATGACGATCGTCGCCCGCAAGGACTTCCCGCCCGCGACGCTTTCGGACCTGGTGGCCTATGTCAAGGCGAACGCCAACAAGGTCACCCTGGCCAACGCCGGTATCGGCGCGGCGTCGCACCTGTGCGGACTGCTGTTCCAGACCGCCGCCGGCGTGAAGCTCCAGGAGGTCCCGTACCAGGGCACCGGCCCGGCCCTGACCGACCTCGTCGGCGGCCAGGTCGACTTCATGTGCGACCAGACCACCAACACCAGCGGACAGATCTCCGCCGGCAAGGTCAAGGCGTACGCGGTCACCACGCCGGCGCGGGTGAAAAGTCTGCCGGACCTGCCCACCACTGCCGAGGCCGGGTTGCCCCAGCTCCAGGTCAGCGTGTGGCACGGCCTGTACGTCCCGGCCGGCACGCCGCCGGAGGTCGTCCGGAAGCTCTCCGAGGCGTTGAAGGTGGCACTTGCCGAGCCCAGGGTCGTCGAACAGATGGCCAAGCTCGGCACCGCGCCGGTCGCCCCTGAGGCCGCGACCCCGCAGGCGCACCGCACCAAGCTCGAAGAGCAGCTCGGAGCCTGGGCGAAGGTCATCGCCGACGCCGGGGTCAAGGCCTCCTGAGGTGGAGCGCCATCGGTCCTTCCCGGACATCCTGGCCGGGGGAGTCTTTGTTCTGATCGGGGGCTCGTTCGCGGTGGGGTCGCTCAGCTACGAGCTGGGCACCCCACTGCGAATGGGACCGGGCGCCTTCCCGCTGCTGCTCGGCGTGACGGTGGCCGCCCTGGGCCTGGCGGTCGTCGTCAAGGGGCTGGTCGCCGGTGAGGTGATCACGTTCGGGCCTGTCCCCTGGCGCGCCGTTGCGGTCGTCACGCTCGCGATCGTCTTCTTCGGGCTCACCGTCCGCCGTCTCGGGTTCGTGCCGACGTCGGCGGTGACCGCCCTGCTCACCACCCTGGCCAGCACCCGCGTACGGCTGCGTACGGCCGTGGCGGTGGCGGCTGGGCTGACCGTGGCCAGCACGCTCATCTTCATCGTCGGACTCCAGCTGCGGATCCCCCTGTGGGGCCCGTGGCTCGGCGTCTGACGAGGCCGCGGGACTGAGGCATGGGGCTCCTCGACAACCTCGCGCTGGGCTTCTCGACCGCGTTCCTGGTCCAGAACGTCCTGTACTGCTTCGTGGGTGTGCTGCTCGGGACGGCGGTCGGCGTCCTGCCCGGGATCGGGCCGACGGCCACGGTGGCGATGCTGCTGCCGATCACGTTCAGCTTCGAGCCGGTGACCGCGCTGATCATGCTGGCCGGCATCTACTACGGCGCGCAGTACGGCGGCTCGACGACAGCTATCCTGATCAATCTGCCTGGCGAGTCCTCGGCGGCGGTCACCGCCCTGGACGGGCACGAGATGGCCCGGCGGGGCCGGGCCGGCGCCGCCCTGGCGGCCGCTGCGGTCGGGTCCTTCGTCGCCGGCACGGTGGCCACCGTCGCGTTGGCCGTCGCGGCGCCACCGCTGGCCAGCGTCGCGTTGAAGTTCGGCCCGGCCGACTACTTCTCACTCGTGTTGTTCGGCCTGATCGTGTCGATCGCGCTGGCGCGCGGCTCGACGCTCAAGGCCCTGGCGATGATCGCGCTCGGCGTGCTGCTCGGGACGGTCGGCCAGGACATCTACACCGGCACGCCCCGGTTCGTGTTCGACCAGCGCGAGCTGTACGGCGGCATCGACTTCGTGTCGGTGGCCGTCGGCATGTTCGGGGTGGCCGAGATCCTGCGCAACCTGGAGAACGAGCGGACCCGCGCGGCGATCGTCAGCAAGGTGACGACCCTCTGGCCGACCCGCGAGGACCGGCGGCGGATCGTCGGCCCGATCGCGCGGGGCACCGGTCTCGGCGCGGCGCTCGGTGTCCTGCCCGGCGGCGGCCACGTGCTGGCGTCGTTCACCTCGTACGCCGTCGAGAAGCGGATCTCGAAGCGGCCACAGGAGTTCGGGCACGGTGCCATCGAGGGTGTCGCCGGTCCCGAGTCGGCGAACAACGCCGCCGCGCAGACGTCGTTCATCCCGCTGCTCACCCTGGGACTGCCCGCCCACCCGGTGATGGCCCTGATGGTCGGCGCGTTCATCGTGCACGGCATCACCCCCGGTCCGAACGTGATCACCGACGAGCCGGCGCTGTTCTGGGGCCTGATCGCGTCGATGTGGATCGGCAACGTGCTGCTCCTGCTGCTGAACCTGCCGCTGATCGGCATGTGGGTGCGGATGCTGCGCATCCCGTACCAGGTGTTGTTCCCGATGATCATCTTGTTCGCCGCGATCGGCACCTACTCGCTGAGCCTCAACGCGTTCGACGTCTATGCGATCGCGTTCTTCGGGCTCCTGGGTTACGTCCTGATCAGGTGTGGGTGCGAGCCGGCGCCCCTGCTGCTCGGCTTCGTTCTCGGCCCCCTGCTGGAGGAGAACCTGCGCCGGGCGCTCATCATCTCCCGTGGCGACCCGTCGGTCTTCCTGACCCGACCGATCTCGGCGGTGCTCCTGGCCCTGGCCCTGGTGGCGCTCGTCGTCACCGTCCTCCCGACGATCAAGAAGCGCCGCGAGGTCGTGTTCGCGGAGGAGGAGTAGCCGCTGTGTCCGGGAGTCGGCGCCGGCCGGCCGCCGGCGACCGGGCCGGTGTCGGGACGGACCCCGGAGGCCCGGCCGCGACCCGTTGTGGACGGCCCGGTGTCGGAGTTTGGAAGGCCCTCGATCATGAGGCATGCTGAGCTGATGCGGCACCCGGTTGATCTTTCATCGACATCCCGGCACACGGTGCACTTCACCGCACCGGACGCGGTGTCTGAACTCAGTGAGCAGGACCGGCAGTCCCGGGTCGAGCACGCCTGGAACCGGGACGACCTTCTCCTGGTCGATGGCCTGGGCTGCTTCGTGCGATGCCTGGTCGAGGCGACGTGCACCGAGGGGCATCCGGTCGTCCTCAACCTGTGGGCGGCACTCGACGAGGTCGACGCGCAGCGCGCCGTCGAGCTCTGGTGGGGTCCGGAATATTCGTCGCTGGCGATGCCGGGACGACTGGCGAACGACCTGCCGCTCTGGGGCCTGCGCGATGCGCGGGTGCGGCTCGCCGTTCGCGACGAGCAGTCGTACCCGTTTGTCGAGCCGGGTCTGGATTCGCGGGTCGCGGAGATCCTGCGCCAACCCCTGCCGCATTCGGACCTGGCGACGGACTAGCTTGATCTTCAACCTGCTGGGCGGTGGCATCGACCCCGGCTAATCATGGGGACAGACCTTGATCGATCATTCCTCGTGTCCAGGGAGGACGATCGCAAACCAAGGGACGCCGGGCCGCGCCCGCTGTGACGCGAGACGCGGCCCGGCGAGGACAGTGACTCAGGAACCGTGCTGCCAGCCGCTGAGGTACGCCTGCTGCTCGGTGGTCAGGACGTCGATGCTGACGCCTTCCGCGGCCAGCTTCAGCCGGGCGACCTCCTTGTCGATCTCCGACGGCACCTCGTGGACTCCGGGCGCCAGGTCGGAGTGGCTCCCGATCAGCCATTCCGCCGTGAGCGCCTGGTCCGAGAAGGACATGTCCATGACGGCGGCGGGGTGCCCCTCGGCCGCGCCGAGGTTGACCAACCGGCCCTCGGCGACGAGCAGCAGCCGGCGACCCGACGGCAACACGTACTCGTCGGTGCGGTGCCGGATGCCGGTGCGCTTCTCGACAGCCATCTTCTCCAGCCCGACGACGTCGACCTCGACGTCGAAGTGGCCGGCGTTAGCCAGGATCGCGCCGTCCTTCATCAGCTCGAAGTGCTCGGGTCGCAGGACGCCCGAGTTGCTGGTGACCGTGATGAAGATGTCGCCCAGCGGGGCGGCGTCGCGCATCGGCATGACCCGGTAGCCCTGCATGAGGGCGTCCAGCGCCTTTGTCGCGTCCACCTCGGTCACGATCACCTGGGCGCCGAGACCGGCGGCCCGCTCCGCCAGCCCCTGCCCGCAGAAGCCGAAGCCGGCGACCACGACGACGCGTCCGGCGAAGAGCACGTTGGTCGCGCGCATGAGCGCGTCCATCGAGGACTGGCCGGTGCCGTAGCGGTTGTCGAACATGTGCTTCGTGTCGGTGTCGTTGACCGCGACCATCGGGAAGCGCAGCGCGCCGTCCTGGCTCATCTGCCGCAGCCGCTGGACGCCCGTGGTCGTCTCCTCGCAACCCGCCTTGATGTTCGACAGCAACTCGGTGCGGCTGGTGTGCAACGTGTTGACGAGGTCGCAGCCGTCATCGAAGACGTAGTCCGGCTGGATGTCCAGAGCCGAGTTGATGTGCTGGTAGTAGGTGTCCCGGTCGACCCCCGTGCGGGCGAAGACGCTGATGCCGTACTCGTGGACGAGGGCGGCCGTGACGTCGTCCTGGGTGGACAGCGGATTTGACGCGCAGAGCGCGATCTCGGCACCGCCGACGTGCAGGGTCCGCATGAGGTTCGCGGTCTCGGTGGTGACGTGCATGCAGGCGGCGATGCGAACGCCAGCGAAGGGACGATGCTCGGCGAAACGTTCTCGCACCTGGCGGAGCACCGGCATGCAGCGATCGGCCCATTCGATGCGGCGGATGCCGTCCGCCGCCAGAGCGGGGTTCGCGATGTCGTGTTTGGGAAGTTGATCCATGAATCTACCCTAATCAGTCGTGGCGTTGGCTCGGTCGCCGACGCGCGTCTCATCTGTTGGGTTGGCGGGGATCCGGGCGCGCCCCGGCAGCGCGACCGCCGCCGCGACGGCGGCCACGACCGCCACGGCCGCCGCGATCAGCAGGGCGAGTCGGAACCCGGCCGCCAGCGAATCGGCGGTACGCGCGCCGAGGCCCGTCGTCCGCTGTTCGGCGAGGCTGATCAGCACCGCGACGCCCAGCGCGGTGCCACCCTGCTGCGCCGTGTTGACCAGGGCGGAGGCAAGGCCCTGCTCGCTGTCGTCGACGTCGCTGGTGGCCGCCACCGTCGAGGTCGCGAAGAAGGCTCCGAAGCCGACACCGGCGAGCGTGAGGCCGGGCAGCACCACGCCGAGGTAACCCGCTGACGGGGACAGCCGACTCAGCACGAGCATGGCCAGGCCCACGATCAGCGCGCCGCCGACCAAGACCGGTTTCACCCCGAAGCGAGTCGCCAGCATCGCCGCCACCGGCGCGGCGACGACCACGGTCAGTCCCAGCGGGAGGAAGGACAACCCGGCGACCAACGGGTCGTTGTTCTTCACCTGTTGCAGGTAAAGGGAGAGCACCAGCACGACCGCGCCCATCACGCCGGGCACCAGCACGCTGAGGACGTTCGCCGTGGTCAACGAACGATTGCGGAAGATCGCCAGACGCACCAGCGGGGCCGAGGAGCGGGCCTCGACCGCCACGAACGCGACGAGCAGCACCACTCCGGCGCCCAGCGCCGTCAGTACCCGGCCCGAGGCCAGGCCCAGCCGTGGGACCTCGGTCAGGCCGTAGATGAGCACCGTGATCCCGGTCGTCGCGGTCACGGCGCCCAACAGGTCGTACCCCGTACGCGGCGCGGTCGAGCGCTCGTCGGCGAGCAACCGGTAGGCAAACAGCACCGCGAGGGCCACGACCGGCACGTTCACCAGGAAGACCGCCGGCCAGCCGGCGTAGTCGGTCAGGGCGCCGCCGATCAGCACGCCGAGCGCGAAGCCGCTCGCCGAGGCGGCGCTGAACCAACCCAGCGCCCGGTTGCGCTCGGCGCCCTCGGGAAAGGTGGTGGTGATCAGGGACAGCACCGCGGGGGCGACCATCCCGGCCCCGATGCCCTGCACGGCCCGTGTGGCGACCAGGAGCCAGGACGCGGTGGCCAAGCCGGCGACCAACGAGCTGACGCCGAACACCAGCAGGCCGACGACGAAGATGCGCCGTCGACCCAGCAGGTCTGCCATGCGCCCGCCGAGCAGGAGCATGCCGCCGAAACCCAGCGCGTAGGCGCTCACGACCCACTGGAGGCCGGTCGCGCTCAAGCCCAAATCGGACTCGATGGCGGGTAGGGCCATATTGACGATCGAGAAGTCCAGCAGCAGTGTCAGTTGCGCGAGGCAGAGCAGTACGAGTGCCCCGCTGCCTCTCTCGGTACGCGTCTGCATGACGTCTCCTCCCAGGGCCGGGCCGTGCGGTCCCAGCGGTCGTAGTCGCCGTCCTCGGTGAGTCGGTCGCGGTGATGCGTCACCAGCCGACAGAAGACCACTCGGGCATGGCGGTTGACACCCACGACCCCGCTCGGCCATCCGCCATGGCCGATCGGCCGCGGCGGTTTGTCATCGCGGAGTGGACGCTCCACCGATGGTGGTACGAGCGGTGGTCGCCATTGGCGCAGAGTATGACAGATATCGCAGATCGCAAGGTCGCCCGGTCCAGACTTACCGATCTGTGGACTCGATGTCGAGCCCTGGGGGAAGTTGTTAACAGATTTCGTGTCGGCGATGCATCGATCGGCACCTACCGGACTGGTCGCATTTGCGCATGTCGAGGTGGGTTACGCTGGGTGGTAGCGGCAGACCGTCCGCGAGGGCCAGCTCGGCTACACCCGCAAAATACCTGTTTCGAAAATTTTAACTTGTTCACATCGGACCCCTCACGGTAAGTTCCGATGAGACACGGGGGTGGTTGCATGGATTGCTGCGTCGACTTTTCCGACGTCGCGCTGCTGGTGACGAACATGATCGTCGCGGCACGTCCATCCATTGGCCCGCCCTGCTAGATCCACTCCGTCCTCATGTCCGTGCCTTGCCGCAGTCGCTGTGGCGGCACACCCCGATGCCACATGAGCAGAGGTATGAGACGTGGATCTAGATCCGGCCTCTATTGCCGACATCTATCTCGACCGCCACTTTCCCGGCAGAAAAATTGTCCCTCCGGTGCTACGGCAGCTCGATGAGGACTTCTGTCGGCAGGTTGGCGCCTGGTTCGACCAGGTGCCGGTCCGGCCGGAGCCCGAGACGATCCGGCTTTACGAGATGTTCAAGCGGGAAACCCACGCGCAGTACGAAGCGTTGGTCGAGTCCGGCCTCCGCGTGGAACCCTGGCTCGATCCCGGCCGGCCGCAGCCCTACGTCACCTCCAGACAGCTCTGCTCAGAGGTGCGTGACACCGGTGTCCTGCACATCTACCTGACCGCTCACGGCCATGGCGACGGCCCGGCCCGCAGTTCGGGCCATCCCATGACCGAGGCGACCGAGGTGCGGGTGAATGGCGTCCAGTTCTGTTACAACGATTTGTTCCGGGCGGTCCACGACTTCTTCGGTCACGTCATGCACGGAAATACATTCGGCCCCCGTGGTGAGTTCAAGGCGACCTATGATCACATGCAGATGTACTCGGCCGAGGTGCGTCCGGTCCTCGCCGCCGAGACCATCGCCCAGATCTGCTGGTTCTTCTATGGCCCACACCTGTCCGGAGAGCACATTCCGCCTGCGCGGCGACCGTTCTCCGAACAAAAGCCCGTGCTCTTCCCGGAGCACCTGATGACGCGATATCTGTCGCTCTTTGAAAGGATGCCATCGTGACCGACCCGGTCAACCTCGCGGCCCGCGTGCGCGCCGACTTCCCCATTCTCGGCACCGGGCTGGACGACGGAACCCCGCTGTCGTACCTGGACAACGCCGCCACCACGCAGAAGCCCGTCCAGGTACTCGACGCGGTCGAGCACTACTACCGCACGGCGAACAGCAACGTCGGGCGCAGCGTGCACGCGTACAGCATGCGGGCCAGTGACGCGTACGAGGGCGCCCGACGGGTCGTGCAGAGCTTCATCAACGCCGAGGACGCCCAGCAGGTCGTGTTCACGAAGGGCACCACCGAATCCATCAACACGGTGGCGCTGGCCTACGAGTCGATCCTCGCCGAGGGCGACGAGGTGGTCATCACCGGCATGGAGCACCACTCCAACCTGCTCCCGTGGCGGCGGCTGTGCGAGCGCACCCGGGGCACGCTGCGGGTGGTCCCGTTGCAGCCGGCGGGTGGCGTCACGATGGACGCGTTTCGTGACACGCTGTCCGACCGGACCCGGCTGGTGGCGGTGGCCCACGTGTCGAACGTGCTGGGCACGGTCAATCCGGTCGAGGAGATGATCGCCGAGGCGCACCGGCGCGGCATTCCGGTGCTCGTGGACGGCGCTCAGGCGGTGGCCCACCGCCCGGTCGACGTGCAGGCGCTCGACGCCGACTACTACTGCTTCTCCGGGCACAAGATGTACGCGCCGATGGGCATCGGTGTGCTCTACGGCAAGGCCGAGCACCTGGAGCGGCTCCAGCCGGCACTGACCGGTGGCGGGGTCGCCCGCGGCGTCTCCTGGGCCGGCGAGATCGACTACCTGCCGTTGCCCAACCGTCTCGAGGCGGGCACCCCGAACATCGGCGGCGCGGTTGGTCTCGCGGCGGCCGCGACGTATCTCGGCGACCTCGGGTTCGACCGGGTGGTCGCCCACGACCAGGCGCTGGCCCACCGGCTGCGCGACGCCCTCGCCGGTGCCGGCAACGTCCGGGTGCTGGGCGAGCACCACGAGGGGGCGATCGTGACCTTCGCCGTCGAGGGCCTGCACCCGTACGACGTGGGCAACCACCTCAGCGCGGCCGGGGTGATGGTCCGCACCGGCGTGCACTGCGCCATCCCGATGGCCGACCACCTCGGGCTGGTGGGCACGGTCCGAGCCTCCGTCGGTGTCTACAACACCGAGGACGAGATCGACCGGCTGATCGACGCAATCGGGACCGTACAACCGGGATTCTGGACCAAGGAGCACCCCGACGAGCGGTTCCTCTGATCATGACGGGAATCGACGTGGACAGCTTCAAGGCCGAGCAGCGGTCGCTCTGGAACGACCTCAGCGCGGCGTGGGACAGGTGGCATCCGGTGTTCGAGGCCGGAGCCGAGCCGGTGACGAGACTGCTGCTCGACGTCGGCGCGGTCCGGCCCGGTGCCACGGTGCTGGACGTCGCCAGCGGCACCGGCGAGGTCGCCGTCGCCGCGGCCGAGCGGGTCGGCCCGCAGGGGCGGGTCGTCGGCGTCGACCTCGCGGCGGACATGGTGGCGGTCGCCCGGCGTCGGGGTGCCGCCCATCCGCAGCTCTCGTTCATTCAGGGCGACGCGGAGGACCTGGGCCTGCCCTCCGCGTCGTTCGACACCGTGCTGAGCCGGTGGGGGCTGATGTTCCTGCCGGATCGGGCGCGGAGCCTGCGCGGGCTGTGCAGCCTGCTCCGCCCGGGCGGTCGGCTCGCGGGTACGAGCTGGTCAGTGCCGCCTCGGGCCGCCGTGATCAGTACGGCCTTCGGGGTCATCGGCTCGCGGCTTCAACTGCCCGCCCCACCGCCGGGCACACCCGGGCCGTTCAGCATGACCGATCCCGCCGCTCTGGTGGACGAGTTCGCCGCGGCGGGGTTCGCCGACGCGCAGGCCGACGAGGTGCAGCTGACCTTCCGCTTCGACACCGTCGACGACTTCGTCGCGTTCTCGCGCGACCTGTTGCCGCCGAGAATGCGCCAGCTCGTCGCCGACCGCATGGACGACGCCGAACGCGAGTCGTTGTGGACGGCGGTCGGTGAGCGTGTCGCCGGCCTCGTCGACGCCAAGGGCGCTGTCGACGTGCCGAGTACCGCCATCTGTTTCCACGCGACGAAGCCGGAGTGAGGCCATGGAACTCGACACCAAACTCGTCCACGCCGGATACGAGGTAACCGCCGCCTCGGGAGACATCGTCCCGCCGCTGCACCTGGCCACCACCTTCGAGCAACGCGCCCAGGACGACCTGCGGTACTTCTACGGCCGGGGCGAGAACCCGACCCGTGAGGCGTTGGAACGCTGCCTCGCCGCACTGGAGAACGCCGCGCACGCGCTGGTGTTCTCGTCCGGGCAGGCGGCCGGCGCGACAGCGCTGTCGCTACTGCGGCCCGGGCAGCGGGTGCTGGCCTCCGACGACGTGTACGGCGGCACGTTCTCCCTGTTCAAGACGCTGACGAAGTACGACATCCGAGTGGACTACATCGACCTCACCGACCTGGCGGCGGTGGCGGCGGCGATGGCCGACGACGTGGCCATGGTGTGGCTCGAGACCCCGACGAACCCACTGCTCAAGGTCGCCGACATCGGGGCGCTGGCGGAGCTTTCCCGACAGCACGACGCGCTTCTGCTGGTCGACAACACGTTCGCCAGCCCGGTGCTCCAACAGCCACTGGCGCACGGCGCGGACATCACCCTCTACAGCACGACGAAGTTCATTGCCGGCCACTCGGACGTCATCGGCGGCGCCCTGGTCTACAACGACGACTCCCTGCACGGCGAGTTCTTCGGGTACCGCACCGCGGCCGGCAACATCCCGGGCCCGCTGGACTGTTTCCTGACCCACCGCGGCCTCAAGACGCTCTCGCTCAGGGTCGAGCGACAGGTGCGTACGGCACAGCACATCGTCGAGTTGCTGCGGGGGTCGCCGAAGGTCGGCGCGATCCACTACCCCGGGCTGGAGGATCACCCGCAGCGGCACGTCGTCGAGCGGCAGATGACCGGGCCGGGGTCGATCGTCACGTTCGAATACCTCGGTGACGTGCAGGCCATGATGAACCGCTGCGTGCTGTTCGCCTGCGCGGTGAGCCTCGGCAGTGTCCGGTCGCTCGTGGAGTGCCCCGCGCTGATGACCCACCGCCCGATCCCGGAGCAGGACCGCCTGCGGCTCGGCATCACCAACAACATCGTCCGGCTGTCGCTCGGCATCGAGGATCCCCATGATCTCGCCAAGGATCTGACGGATGCTCTCTGACTTGACGGGCGCGGCGGGCGCTCCGCTACTGCTCGACGGCGGGATGGCCACCGAACTGCAACGGGCCGGCCTCAGCGTGACCGCACCGTGGTGGACGACCGCCGCCCTGCGCGACGAGGCGTCGCGTCGGTTGCTGCGTGAGGTGCACGCCGCGTACGTGGCGGCCGGCGCGGACGTCCTCACCGCCAACACGTTCCGCACGAACCTGCGGGCTCTCGAACGGGCTGGTGTCGCCGTCGACGCGGCCGTCACGTACGTGCGCAATGCCGTCGCGGATGCCCGGGCGGTGAGCGAGGCCGCCGGCGGGCGGGTGCTGGTGGCGGCGAGCGTGGCGCCCTTGGAGGACTGCTACCAGCCGAGCCTCGTCCCTGACGACCACACGTTGCGGACGGAGCATGACTGGCACGTGGGCGCGCTCGCCGATGCCGGGGTGGACATCGTCCTGGTGGAGACGATGAACACGAGCCGGGAAGCCCTGGCGGCCGCGCAGGCGGCCACCCGACGCGGCCTGCGGACCTTCGTGAGCTTCGTCTGCGGGGACGGCGCTCGGCTGCTGTCCGGCGAGTCCGTCGCCGAGGCCGCCCGGCGGGTCGAGGACGCGGGGTGCGCCGCGGTGCTGGTCAACTGCACGACACCCGAGCGGTGCGACGCGGCGCTGGCCGCGCTCGCCGACGCGTGTGCGGGCCCGATCGGTTGCTATCCCAACGTGGAGGACCGGTCGAGTCTGCCGGAGAACGTGCCGGTGGACCGGTACGTCCCGGTGCGCGACGGGCCGGCCGGGTTCGCGCGGACGGCCAGCGACTGGGCGCAGCGCTACCAGCTCGGCGTGCTGGGCGGGTGTTGCGGGACGACACCCGAGCACATCGAAGCCCTCGCCGCGCGGCTGGGCGGCAGGCACGCGCCGGGCCGGGTGGTCACCGGCTGACCGCCCGACCGCACTCGGACCGGAGCCAACGCC